>CAYGBH010000036.1:0-17815 GCA_964348055.1 uncultured Pirellulales bacterium | reverse complement strand
TTTTGGTTCTGGAACGACAAGTTGTCCGAAGCCGAAATCGTTCGACAGCTCGATGACTTTCGAGCTCACGGGGTATATGGCTTTGTAATTCACCCACGGACGGGACTACCAAGAAATACCGGTTGGATGAGTGACCGCATGATTCATTTCATGCGAGTTGCCATTGACCATGCAATCAAGCGGGGCATGTGGATAGTGCTTTACGATGAAGGTATGTACCCCAGCGGGTCATCGTGCGGCCAAGTGGTAGCTGAGAACCCTGCTTTTCGGACACGCGGTCTGTTTGCGATAGACCTCGATACGGCAAAACCAGGTACCAAGGAATTTGGCATAAGTATCGGTGACAACGGCAAACCAGAATTGGTTACCGACCAGCATTTAGTGGCGATTGTTAAACGCAAGACGAATGGCCACCGACTCGCAGTGATCGACAGGGCCATGCGACCAGGCAGATCCGTTATTCGTGGGCTGCATTTTGTTGGGGAGGATCCGCCACGCCGACCAGACCACAAGGAGGTACGCGAAGATATGCAGCCAGCGGCGGATATTCTAAATCCGAAGGCCGTGGAATGTTTTATTAGACTCGTGTACCAGCGGTACTATGATGAATTTGGAGAGCACTTTGGTCGAGGCATACGAGCTATCTTTACAGATGAGCCTTCGCTTCTTGCAAGAAACGCTGAACGCGGCGCGGTTCCGGGAACAACAGGAATTCTCGAATACGTTAATTCATGGCTCGGTTATGACTTTACACCTTATCTGCCTGCCCTTTGGCATAAAGACGAGCCGGATGCTGATCGGTATCGGCGTGATTACCATCGCGCTGTCCAAGGTAGGCTGGAAGAGACGTTTTACAGTCCCATCTCGAAATGGTGTGATGCACATGGAATTGCCCTGACAGGGCACCCAGCCGAGCCGGATGACATCGGTCATCTTAGATATTTTCATATTCCCGGGCAGGATATTGTCTGGCGATATATCGAGCCGGGTAAGCCAAGTGCCTTAGAGGGGCCACAATCCACACAAGCCAAGTGCGCATCCTCGGCGATGGTCCACCTCGGACGGCGTCGTAATTCCAACGAGTACTGCGGCGCCTATGGGCATAATTTTACATTTGAAGAGATGAAGTGGCTGACAAACTGGCTTCTCGTACGTGGGTGCAACATGCTGTATCCACATGCTTTTTACTACTCTGTCCGAGGGCCTCGCATCGACGAGCGGCCACCTGATGTCGGTCCAAACAGTCCCTGGTGGGAGAAGTACAAGCCCTATGCCGATTCATGCCGTCGACTATGCTGGCTCAACACCGACAGCAAGCATGTTTGCAGCCTGGCGATTCTTGGTCGCAACGATTATCTTCCCTGGCGGTCGGCAAAAGTTTGTTTCCGGCACCAGCGTGATTTCAATTACCTGGAGGCAAGGCACCTTTGGGAAGATGCCCGCGTCACTAAGGAAGGTATCTACATTGCCGGCATGCATTACCGAGCGTTGGTTATAGAAGATGAGCCGCCAAGAAGGGCGAAATCAGCGTTGCGTATTTTAGATGATGGTGGCCGACTCATACGATGGAGAGAGGGAATAAGCGATTCGGAGTTCGTGCGGCAAATTGACCGGTTAGTACCGGTGGATGTGCGTGTTTCACCAATGACACCGGAATTGCGAGTACGCCATGTTGTCAAGGATGGGATAGACTGTTATATTCTGTTCAACGAGGGGCAGAAATACATAGACGTGCGTTTGCACCTGTCGGCCAAGGGTCAGCGGTTTTGGCTCGACGCCGAGACAGGCAGGCAAGACGCAACTGAAACGGGTCAGACAGTGCATCTGACACGGCACGAGGTCAAAATACTGATGGTCGATGAATCATGAGGTGCTTCGTCCGACCCTATAGCTTATAAACATCTGTTCGACGGTCAATAATGTGCCCGCCCGTATCCGCCGGCGCCTTTGAAAGGTCGATTTCAGTAACGGTGTAAGTCTGGCCCTTGTCTCGGTTATTGCAGACAACAGCTCCATCGGGACCGGTTATGAGCGATTGTCCGGGGTGGGTAAATACTATGAAAATTCCATTTTCGTAGGACCGGGTTCTCATCATGCAAAGATTCAATTCCCCGTGCATTCCGTACGTCGGATTGAAAATCACGCGGGCCCCTTTAAGCGTCAGCGTTCGTGCCGTTTCCGGCCAGCGACGGTCCGCACAAATCATTACGCCGAATAAACCGAAATCAGACTCATATACGTCAAGATGTTTGCCCGGCGTATACTTGAGATCGTGTCTCTGAAGATGGAGTTTGTCATACATCCTCACCAGAGCGCCTCTGCGGTTATATATCAAGGCCGTGTTAAATACTCCATCTGCCGCCTTCCTCGAACATCCATAGATGAGCCATACCTTGTTTCGCCTTGCCCAGTCCGAAACTGCCGAGGCGTATCTGGACGTCTGAGGCTCAATGGCATATCTGGCCATATCGTCTTTCGTGACGGATTTCTCTGTTGACACATATCCGTCAAGAAACCCCTCGGGTGTAACTACAACGTCCACTTCATGATCTCTCTCAATGTTTGCAAAGACATTCATAAGTTTTGTGTGGTTTGCCTCCATCCTGCCTTTATCCGGATAAACCTTTATCTGTGCTACACGGATTTTGGAGATTGTTTTCTTCGGTTGGGCTTTGGCCCGTGCGTTTTCTTTGCCGCTGATGCCATCGCCTTTCTCAGTTTCAGCCAAAACCCGAGAGACACCGATGCCGGCAGCTCCGACGGTTTTAAGAAACTCTCGCCTGGTTTGTGTTAACATGACTATCCACTTTCTTTTAATGCTATGAACTAATTAAGACGCCTATTGCCGAGAAATTGCCCCAGCCGAGGCTACAAAATAATAACAGGCTTTTCTAAGGCTCGTGGTGTCCGACAAAAGGCTTATCTGTGTAGGGATAGGAAGGCTTGCCCTTCCAAAGGTATCGATTTTTGCCACGGTGGTCCTCCACGCCCCAGTACGGCCCCTCTGCAACGATTTCTTTGTGCAGCGCGATTAGTTCTTCCTTCATCTTGCGAAATCGCTCGGGCTCGTCTTTGCACCAATCACGCGTTTCTGTTGGGTCCTGCTTAAGATTTACCAGCTGCCATCGAATAAACTCCGGCGTTCGAATAAAGTCGATGATTTTTGTGCCGGTCGGTACCGGGCCGGTACCGGCGAGGATCTTCCAGTCGCCGGCGCGCAGGGCATAGGAGTATCCCCCACGCCCGAACCACATGGCCCAAAACAGCGGACGCGGCCGCCTCACGGGTTTACCTTCCAACGCCGGCAGAAAATTGCCGCCATCGACCACGCGGTCGGTGGGTACCTTCGCACCGGTGATAGCACAGACGGTCGGAAGAATATCCGTGCCGTTGACGGGTTCGTCGATGACTGTCCCGGCCTTTGTGTGCCCCGGCCACTGAAGCAGTCCCGGCACGCGGATACCGCCCTCGTGTAGGTGCCCCTTGGCACCGCGGAGATTCCCAGGTGAGCCAAAAGAATACCGCGCGCGGTGCTCCGGACCGTTGTCACTCGTGAAGAAAATGAAGGTATTATCACGAAGATTATTTTGCTCCAGATAACGCAGCAGATTTCCAAAGGCGTCATCGAGCTGGGCCAGCGCGGCATAGTACACACGGGGGTCACCACTGCGAGAATTCTTTCCGTATTTCGTGACGTATCCGTAGGGCATCTTCTTCGCTGCCTTACGGGCCTGCTCAGCAGCGAACTTCTCCTGGTATTCTTTGGGTGCCCAAAGAGCCACGTCCTCGTGGGTTTCGTGCGGTGCCAGGTAGGCGAAAAACGGACGCGTTTTGTCGCTGCGATTGGCCAGCCACCGAGTAAACGCTTTGACCAGATGGGTTGCTGACCCCGAGGCGCCCTTAGGAGAGATGGTTTCATCAAAACCATGCTTTTGGGGAGCATCCCAGCCTTCGGTCCTGGTGCTGCTGAGGTGCCACTTGCCCGCGTGAAAGGTGTCATACCCGACATGCCTGAGCAACTCGGCGATGGTGATTTCCGATTCTCGCAGCGTTCGCTGTTCGGAACGGCCCATGACGTCATACATGCCCACCCGGTATGGCATTCGGCCAGTCAGCAGCCCCGCCCGCGCGGGAGAGCAGTTCGGAGCTGCGGCATAGCAATGGGTAAACCTCACGCCCTCTTCAGCGAACCTGTCCAGGTTTGGCGTCTTCGTATATGTATTGCAGTAGCAGCCGAGATCGCCATAGCCGATATCATCCGTCAGGATGACGATGACGTTTGGCTTGGTACCGGCAGAGCCGCGTTTTGACTCGGCGCTCGAAGCTAAACTTGTCCATGCCGAAGCCGCAGCGCCGGCACCCAAGAGCTTCAAAAAATTCCGTCGTTTTATCTGCCGCTGATATCTTCCCGGCATATTTTAATCCTCCTATTCCGAATTAAGGAACTTGTGCTTTCCGACGCTCAAAATAGTTACGTCTACAATCCCAAGACTACTTTCCTTCCGCTTGCCATTTTTTCATCAAGGCGATGTTCGCTTTAATACGCTCGGCATGTTCTATCCATTCACCGCCCCGGCTTCGGATTCCATCGACATAAAACTTCATATCACTATCATACATCGCCATCGGCTCAGGCTTTTGGCCCTGGTCGTCCGTCTCTTGTATCCATCGGTCCAGAATCCGGCGCAATTTCTTTAGAACCTGCTGACCAGACGAATCATACGCGAGATTGTACAGCTCCCAAGGATCTTTCTGAAGATCATATAGCTCCTCTTCCGGCCGCTTTTCGGCAAAAATCAATGACTGATCCCGATTTAACTTTCCTACCTTATGCAGCCGCCGAAGCGCCTTCAAAATTTCCTTTTTGTCCTTATAGGCACAGGGCTGCAGATGCGGCCGCTCCGGATAAAAATTGCGGATATATTTATATCGGTCGGTTCGCACACAGCGAATCCGTTCCACTGTCTCATCGCATCGATCCCGCGCCGAGACTATGTACCGGCGCCGTTTATAATTCTTTGCCAGGAAGTCCTTTCCCTGCATCCATTTCGGAATCGCTATCCCAGCTAATGCCAGCGATGTTGCCGCCATATCAATATGCACCACCATATCCTCTCGAATTGTCCCTGCCTTTAAACCCGGCCCCCGCACAATTAACGGGACGCGAATTCCCTCTTCATACAGAAACTGCTTGCCTCGTGCGTGACTGATGCCGTGGTCGGTCAAGAAAAAGATGTAAGTATTGTCATAGATGCCTTCAGCTTTCAGCCGCTGCACAATTTTCCCCACATGAATGTCGGTGTTCATGACGGCATTGAGATACTGTGCCCAATCATCAAGAATTACGGGATCGCCGGGATAATACGGCGGCAGCTTTACATCTGCAGGATTCATCGGCTTTGGCGTTTTTTTCGTTCGGCCCTTACCCCCTATTAATTGTATCTGCGCAAAAAACGGCTGGGCCGGCTTGCGACCCGCCCAATCGGTTCCGTCGTAAACAGCCTTATCATACTCAAAATTATAATCTGTCTTGCCCGGCCGCTTCTTCCGGTCACCGATGTATCCATTACAGGTATAGTAACCTGCCTCCTGGAATAGTGCGGGAACGAGCCGGATATGCGAAGGCAAGTAAATTTTTTCCGTTCCCCGCCCGGAACGATGCTGATGGGCACCGATACTGGTTTGGTACATCCCGGTAATTAATGCCGAACGCGACGGCGAGCATACCGGCGCCGTTACAAACGCCTTATCGAACCTCACCCCTTCAGCTGCCAACCAGTCGACGTTCGGCGTCCGGATTGACGTCTGGCCATAACAACCGAAATGACATGACATATCTTCGACGATAATCCAAAGAATGTTCGGCTTTTTCTTATCTTTTGCGTATATCCTACCCTGTTGTGCCAACTCTACAGCAGCAATTGCCGAACCACATCTTGCCAAAAACTGGCGGCGATTACATTTTCCTGTCATAGCATACACCTCTGTTTTTTGTAAGACACCCTCTTAGCCTGGGTGGTTTTTTATCTAGAATCCCTTAAGTAAGTACCTTTGCAAAAATCCTTATCGAGGATTTCCCAAATACACCACCTGCTAACATTCCCAAAACGTCCAGTACGCTATATTACCAATTATAGCCCAAAACTTCCAGCGTTTTGCCTCTTCATGACTCCGCCACAATTTTGGGGACAAGCAGAGCCATGCCACCGGGTTGTCATAGAAGAGTCACCTGATTATAATGGCAGCACAGGTTTTTTCAGACTCTTTCTATCGAAAGGATATGCGCTTATGCAAATAAGAAGTGGGTTCTCTACAAAGTTTGCTTTTTTTCTATGGGCGTTATGCATTTTGCCGTTGGCAAGAGCCCAACAGAGGCCACAAGAGCAAAAGGCCAAACAGATCTTAGAGGCTACAGGTGTTAAAGGTGGATTAGTAGTCCATATTGGCTGTGGCAACGGGCGTCTAACCGCCGCGTTGCGCGCCAATGACAGCTACCTGGTCCACGGGCTGGATGCAGATGCAGCAAACGTAGAAAAGGCCCGTGAGTACATTGGCTCGCTGAACATAAACGGTAACGTGTCGGTCGAGCAGTGGAGGGGCAACCACCTGCCGTATATCGACAACCTCGTTAACCTCATAGTTTTTGAGGACCTCGGCAGGATTTCGATGGATGAAGTAATGCGCGTGCTTGCACCTAAAGGCGTCGCTTATATCAAGAATGGTGATACTCCACAGGACACCTTAAGGCGGTGGACAAAGACCTTCAAACCTCGGCCTAAAGAGATAGACGAGTGGACGCACTTCCTGCACGACGCTACAGGCAATGCGGTAGCCAAGGATACAATCGTCGGGCCGCCACGCCATATGCAATGGACCGCTGCTCCGACCTGGACCCGTAACCATCACAAGCTGGCCAGCATCAGTGCGGTCGTTTCGGCCCAGGGACGGATCTTCTATATAATGGACGAAGGCCCCGCCGCTTCGATGGAACTGCCGGGCAAGTGGTTTCTCGTAGCACGGGATGCCTTCAATGGAATTCTTCTGTGGAAGCGTCCAATGGCATCGTGGGCGTATCATCTCAAGGGTTTTCGGTCGGGGCCGGTTCAACTTCCCAGGACCTTAGTGGCCGCAGCGGACCGCGTGTACGCTCCCCTCGGAATGAGCGCACCTGTGACGGCCCTGGACGCTGCGACGGGCCAAACCATCAGGACCTACCAAAGCACCGAGGGTGCCGAAGAGATCATACTGCACGATGACATTCTGCTTGTCGTGACCGGCTCGCCCGCCGCCGAACAGGCTGCAGTCGATCCGGCATGGCGTGGGAAAGCCAAGTACCCGAATGAGAAGACGATTGTCGCGGTGCAGGCAGATACGGGCAAAGAACTCTGGAAATGGTCGGAGCCGCGAAGCTCAGATCCTGTTCCTCTGACGCTCGCAGCCGAGGGCCGACGCGTGTTCTTCCAGACCGGCAAGGGCGTCGTATGTCTGGATTGCAACACGGGCAAAGAGCTCTGGCGTTCATCGCCAGCCGGCACCGACCGAACCAGCCGAAAGCCTACAGACGACCAGAAACGAAAATCCGGCCGCAAAAAGAAGTCGTTTCTGCAGCGAAATGTCGGCTGGTCAGTTGCGACGTTGGTCGTGTACGATGGCGTTGTGCTATCGGCGGACGGCAAACGCCTGTCGGCACTGTCGGCGGCGACAGGCAAAGCCCTGTGGGACTGCCCTTGCCAGCCGGGTCTATGTAGATCCCCAGTCGATGTGCTAGTAGCCAGCGGGCTGGTGTGGCTCGGTCCTGACTTCTCAGCAGGTCGCGACCCACGTACAGGCCAGATCAAAAAGACCAACGCGACGCTCCAAGACCTTTGGACTGTCGGGCATCACCATCGATGCTATCGAGAAAAGGCTACCGACCGGTACATCATGACGGGCAAACGGGGGATCGAGCTGCTCGATCTTCGTTCCGACAATCACTCGCGGAACAATTGGATCCGCGGCGTCTGCCAATATGGTATCATGCCCTGTAATGGACTTATCTATGCTCCCTCGCACGCGTGCGGCTGTTTTATGGAGGCGAAACTATACGGATTCTGGGCACTGGCCCCGGAATCCGCTGCTTGGAACGTCCCGAGGAGAGTATCAGCCGCTGACAGGCTTGAGCGAGGCCCTGCATATACAGAAGACAGAAGACAGAAAACAGAAGACATAAGGGCTGAGGATTGGCCGACGTATCGCCACGATGCGGCGCGCAGCGGCTTCACGAAGGCAGCCCTTCCCATCAACCTGAAACGGGCGTGGCAGAGGGAATTGGGCGGCAAGCTCAGCGCTGTGGTGATCGCTGAGAACAAAGCTTTCGTCGCGTCCGTGGATACCCACACGGTCTACGCCCTCGACGCAGGTTCGGGCAAGACCCTGTGGAGCTACACAGCCGGCGGGCGAGTCGATTCGCCGCCGACGATCTATCAGGGCCGGGCCCTCTTCGGTTCGGCCGACGGCTGGGTCTATTGTCTTCGTACTTCCGACGGTGAATTGGTCTGGCGTTTCCGCGCGGCGCCTAAGGAGCTAAAGACCGTGGCGCTTGGTCAGGTCGAATCGGTTTGGCCGGTCCACGGCAACGTGTTGGTTCAAAACGGTGTGGCGTACGCCGCGGCAGGGAGGTCATCCTATCTGGACGGCGGGATATTCCTTTATGGGCTGGATCCGGCAACGGGAATAATCGTCTGCCAGAGTCGTGTCCACAACTCACACCCCAAGACAGACGTGACGGCGCCCGGGGAAAAAGGACCTGAGACTGCAATCACGAAAATCGTTCAGAATGCCACTGACAGCAAAACGTTTACGGCATCGGACAGAAGCGATGCGTTCTCTATGGAAGGGGCCACGACAGACATCCTTGTCGGTGACGGCACGTCGGTTTACATGCGGCACTTGAGATTCGACCGAAAGTGTGTCAGACAACAAAAGCAAAGCCGGCATCTCTTTTCGACCTCCGGTCTGCTGGACGATGCAGAGGTCCACCGGTCACATTGGGTCCTTGGCACCGGCGACTTCAGCCGTATGCCCGTTGCCTACTCCTGGATCGCCTATAACCCGAACCGGTACGGCTGGCGCCTCTCGGTACCACACGGCCTGATTCTGACATTCGATGACGAAACAATCTGGGGTGTTCACCGAACCAAAAGCTATGGGTACCGGCTCTTTGCCGATGAGAACATACCGCCATCACCCGATGAACCGTTCCTGCCGGACTTCAGGAGGGCAAGCGAAGAGAACGCCCTGAACCTCACGTGGTCTGTGGACCTGCCTATGCGCCCGCGCGCGATGCTCCGGGCCGGCAAGGGCTTATTCATCGGCGGTATGCCTTGCGAGATTGACGAGAAGGACCCGTTCGCTGCCTATGAGGGGCGCAAAGGCGGACTGTTGTGGGCGGTCTCGCTCGCCGAAGGCAGCAAAATCTCCGAATGCAAGCTCAAAGCACCGCCGGTTTGGGACGGCATGGCCGCCGCAAACGGGCGACTATACATCTCAACCGAAGACGGCGGGGTGCTGTGTTTTGGGAGCAAGCAATAGCCGGTGTCCAATGTTAGGGCTGCAAGGCAGAAGAGAAAAAGGCATACCGGTCCGCAATGGAGGCCTATGGTTTTCACCAGCGTGAGATGACAAAGCACTCATGGAGATTAAATGAGCATTATTGGAGACAAAATCATGCAGAAAAGAAAGAACAGAAACAGTGTCTTGATGATGCTTGTCGGTTTCGCCGTGGTACTATGTCTCGTGGAGGCTAACTTGGCGCCGGGGCAGAGAGCGAGGACGAGGACGAGACGGTCACAACGGGTACGGATGGAACAGGTACAGGTAACCAGCCCGGATGGGAAAGTTAAGTTGACAGTCCTGCCCAACGCCGAGCGTCTTACGTTTACGGTGACACTCGGGAACAGGACAGTAATAGACCCATCTACTGTTGTTATGAATCTGGACGGTTATGACCTTTCATCTGGAGTTGTTTTCGGTAATACTGATAGCTACCAGATCAACGAGACCTATCCTTGGCACGGCGCCCACAGCACGGCGGTAAATCAATGCAACGGCGTCCGTATCTCGCTGCAGAACGATTTGTCGTTCATTAACTACGTCCTGGAAATCCGGGTCTTCAATGACGGCGTGGCTTTCCGCCATGTCATCGCCGGCGACGAAGATGTCACTCGCGTGCCGGACGAATACACGACCTTCGTCATCCCGACCGGTTCGACAGTCTGGTATCACGGCCTGGGTGGGCATTATGAGGCTCCGTACGAGAAGAACGACATTTCCGACGTCCCGCCCGGGCAATGGGCTGGGCCGCCGGTGACGTTCAAGCTACCGGACAACGCCGGCTACGGCTCGATAACTGAGGCCAACCTGGTCAATTACAGCGGTATGGCCTTGGAGGCCGACGGCCGGCGCGGCTTCACCATAGGGCTTGGCCACCGCCAGCCGCTGAATTATCCGTATGAGCTGCGCTATGGGCGGGCCGAAGCCAAGCGACTGGGCAAGCCGGCGTCGGTCATGGGGACAATTACGACCCCCTGGCGAGTCGTGATGGTCGGCCGCGACCTGAATACGCTGGTCAACAGCACCATTGTTCCCAATCTCTGCCCACCACCTGACCCGAAGTACTTCCCCAACGGCATCAAGACGGCATGGACTAAGCCTGGACGGGCGGTGTGGCGATACCTTGACGGTGGAGACCGCTCGTTCGAAGGTATGAAGGAGTTTTCCCGATGGGCCGGGCAATTGGGTTTTGAATATCACGTAATCGAGGGCTTCTGGAGCAGATGGAGCGATGAGCAGATTAAGGAGATAGTGAAGTATTCAAGGCAACAGGGTGTGCGCCTGCTGTTCTGGATACACAGCAACCGACTTGGCACGCCGGAGGCGCGTGAGGAATTTTTCACCAGATTGCACAGCTTAGGAGTCGCCGGTGCCAAGATAGACTTCCTCGACCACGAGGCCAAGGAGGTCATCGACCATTACGAGGAGCTGCTCAAGAAGGCCGCGGAGAATCAGATGGTGGTCAACTTCCACGGGGCGAACAAGCCGACCGGCCGGGCCCGCACCTGGCCCAATGAAGTGGTTCGCGAGGCGGTCCGCGGCATGGAAAGCAGTTCGCTGCAGCAGCGCGCCCGCCACGAAACTATTCTGCCATTTACTCGCTACCTGGCCGGTCACGCCGATTACACGACGATGCACTTCGGCGAGCGCCGCCGCGATACGACCTGGACGCACCAGATCGCCAGCCTGGCCATTTTTGCCAGCCCTCTGCTCACGGTCGCCGCTCATCCTCGGTCTGTTCTTGACAATCCGGCGGTAGACTTTATCAAAAGCATTCCGGCCGTGTGGGACAAAACCATCGTCTTGCCGGATTCCAGGATCGGCGAGTTGGCAGTCTTCGCACGGCGCATCGGTGGTATCTGGTTCCTTGCTGTCATGTGCGGCCCGCAGACTAAGACGATTCAGGTGCCGCTGTCGTTTTTGGGCGATGGTCGGTATAACGCGTCGCTGGTCCGAGATGACAAAGAAAACGACGCGGCAGTGGTCACCGAAAACAGGACCGTGCGGCGAGGCGATACGCTAACGATCGAGATGAGCAATGGTGGCGGTTTCTTGGGGCGTTTTTCGAAGTAGCTGTGAAGGTACAGTATATAACGTAGGATACTTCCGGTGGGCAAGCGGGTCAAAAAAGCTGACCTCAAGCTTCTGCTGGAATTCCACTATTCCAACACATGGGCTATTGCCTGAATCGTTAGGCTGCGTTATACTAAGAACGCTTAAAAGGCCGCGCAGCAAATCCGGTCAGCCTGTTCCAATGTAGACAGTAAGTGCAAGGCAAAGCCTGGCTGCGGCCGATTCAGGCTCCGGCAGTGTTCGGAGAGAAGGTATGGTTATTAGCCGGCGCACATTCATTATTGATTCGGCCATGATGGCCTTCACAGGCTTGCGTAAGGCAGGCGGCAATCAATTTTCGAAAAAAAAGGCACCACTTGTTGATTTCACGATAAGGACGCTGACGAGCGGACCAAAGCATCATTTCTTCGGTTATTACGGAATTTGTCCCTGGAACAAGTCAGGCCGATATCTTGTCTGTCTGGAAAGCAGTTTTCAAGACCGTATGCCATATCCAGGCGAGGCGGCGACTATCGGGCTGGTGGATTCGAAGACCGGCGGATTCAGCAAGGTAGCCGATACGCGGGCCTGGAATTTGCAGCAAGGTGCGATGCTGCATTGGCACCCGCTCTATCCGGAGAACAGGATTATTTACAACGACCAAAACGGTGATGGTATCTTCTCGGTTATTCTCGATGTGAAATCGGGCAAGAAACGTGTTTTGCCCCGGACCGTCAGTGCCGTTAGCCACAATGGCAGATGGGCGTTAAGCCTGACCTATGGTAGAATGGGAAGGCTCCGGCAAGTTGTCGGCTACACCGGAGCAAAGGACCCCAATCCCGACAACCCTGCGCCAGACAATGACGGCGTTTTTCTGCTGAACCTTTCTACCGGCCAGAGCAAGCTGGTCGTCTCCATCGCGCAGGTCTATGAGCGTCTGGTCAAGAAGTATCCGCTGCTGCGGGGCAACCACATGTGGTTTAACCACACAGTCTTCAATAGGAATGATACCCGGTTTTTCTTTCTTGCACGAGCTCATCTGCCGCCGGGACGACGCAGACATACGGCAATGTTCACAGCTAATGCCGATGGCTCCGACCTGCGAGAGGTGATTCCATTCGACAAGAATGTCTCACACTTTGACTGGCGCAACGACAGGGAAATCATCGCAACTTTTTCGATAGATGGGCCGGGCCGCAAGCACGTGCTCTTTACGGACGGCGAGGCAAATTTCCGAGTGCTCGGTGACGGCTTTTTGGATTTTGACGGGCATTGCACTTTTTCGCCGGACCAGGACTGGATAGTGACAAACCGAAAGCATGGTGACACACAGGAGCAATCCCTGTTACTCTACAACCTGCCAAGCGCCCAAGGGTTTGTGCTGTGCAGATACAAAATGGGAGAGAAAAAGTATATGTCGGGGGACGTACGCTGTGACTTTCATCCGCGTTGGAATCGTGCGGGCGACCAGATTTGCTTCGATGCCATTGAACCGGCAAACTGGACCCGGCAGCTTCACGTTGTGTATTTTGAGAGTATGTAATCCTGCCGTAGAACCGCGATGGGAGCTTCGACAAGTTATGGGAGGAGAAAAAAGGAAATCAAGTTATCGGGGAGTAGAATATCAGAAAATCAGAACACCAGGAAGAAACAAAAGTGTCACACTCCTGTGTATCCTAATCACTGCGTTCGGGTTCCCGCCCCCGTGGTTTGCTGCGCAAGCCAGCAGCGGGGGCGGGGTCCTGCTCATTTGCCTGGCGTGGTGCAGCTGGTACAGCTCGATGCCCGAAAATGGCACTTATTAGCGCAATCGCAACCCAAACGCCACTAATAATAGCGAATAAGGCCCCAATTATCACAAGAACCAGGATAACTACTTCCATCTTTCACGCTCCATTGACAAGTAGGGGCAGGCCCGTGTGCCTGCCCTCAGGGCAACCACGCAGGGTTACCCGTACGTGTCAGATTATCTGTTCTTTGTCTTCTGTTCTCTGTCTTCTATTTTCGCAGAGGCAAGCGATCCAATGTCCCAGGATATACGCCAAGAGTGCTGCCCCAAGAGCCGGAATAATAATAGCCGGCACATCAATTAACGAAGGGAACACAAATAGACATATTATGGCAATCATGGAAACAACTGTCCCAACACCCATCGATAAAATCCCGGCCAGAGGACGCGGTTTTTTTATCCACAAACCAATTATAAGCGCAGGAAGAATCGCTGAGGCCCAGATTGTGTAACAGATGAGCAGACCGTCGATGATACTGGGAACTACAGGTGTGCTGACAGCGGCGATCATAGCAATAACAATGGTCGCACAACGACCAATAGTCAATGCTGTTCTGTCCGGCAAATCCACGAACGGCTTAACAACATCCTCCGTAAACGCGACAGCCCCGGCGTTTAGTAGTGAATCAAGGCTGGACATAACTACCGACACTAATACTACTAACAAGAGTGCATATCCCCCCGCAGGCATTATTGATTTGACAAAATTCAACAGAACGTGGTCTTCACCTGTTCCCTCAGGAATTATACTTCTGGCGGCAAGCCCAAGGGAAATCATAACCATGAACCAGACCACACTAAAAAGGCCTGCTAAAATAAAACCGTTTCTTGAGACGCCCGTTGTCTTGGATGCTAACGCCCGATTTGCATAAGGCGGTATAAGCGTTTCACCGAGCAGGAAAGCCGCCACCAAACCGACTATTTCAATAAACGATGTGGAATCAAATCCTGCTGCGGTGGCAGCCGATGCCTCCTTCATAAAAGTCGCCGCCCCCCCATTTAGATGGAACATTAATACTAATAAAAGCATCAAGGGTAATAAAATTGCAAACGCGGAGAATTGAAAGGCGTCGGTTATTACACTTGCTCGCAATCCTCCGAATGTCGTATATATTGCCGTAATGCCGACAACTATGATTACAGACGACCAACCCGGAAGGCTAAATATATCATTCAACACAACCTTACCAGCATGTGCCATGACCGCTGCAAAAAATGTGCACACGCAAACGGAGATAATCCCAGCAAGAATCTGACACTTTCGATCATACTTTTGACCGATAGCATCACCTAAAGTATGGCAGTTTTTCAAACCTCTAAGCCGAGGAGCAACAAGCAGCCCAACCAAAATGTTCTGGACCGAATATGCCAGCCCTATCCCCAGAAACAAAAAGCCGCTTTTGAATCCCCTGCCCACGAAGCCAATTGAAAAACCTGGTCCGACGTATGTAGCAGCGAGGCTGCCAAACACTAATGCCAGCGGAAGTGCCCGTTTTGCCAAAGAAAACTCTTCAAACTCACGAGCAGCGCGTGCGCGCACTGCGACAAATGTAAGCACCGCCGCGTAAGCAACAACAACAGCCACAGATGCGACCGTATCCACCGTTTCGATCCTAAATCTGGTTTCCTACGCTCTTGGTATTAGGGGTCCCAAAACGCAGTATTTCGCGTTTGGGGAACCCCTTAAAGCTGATTTGGACAGCGGACCCAGATGGCAAAACCCGTCAAGGCGCCGAGCCTGATGGTAACCCCGGTAATTCTCAAAGTCTATTCGCGTCCGTCTTGGAATATTTCTTCTTCCAATTCGTTAATCGTAGCGTTTAATTCGGACTCAGTTCGGATCCACCCAAATCGCGCATCGACAAGAAAGGTACGGTACCACTGAATCATGTTCTTGGCAAAGTCTTCATCCTTACAGTAGATACCAAACGCTATTTCCCCTGCATGAACTTTCGATCTTTCAGGTTTGTGCGGGAGAGCAAGAAGAACGGCAGTTTTCGTTAATAGGAACTCTAAATCAGTTACTTTACTGTTATATATTTTAAGCCGACCCGACCTGATCGCTTGAGGATACTTATGGAAAAGATATTGGCCAGCCTTGGCGAAGTCCGGAATACTCAGATTCAGTGCCCGGTTTACTGTAACATCCGGGTACTCCTCAATGATTCGGTACAGGAGGCTTAGATAATCGTCCATAGGCTGCCTTTCCCCTTCAAACAACATGCACGTCCAAAGCTCACTGTGGCCCATCGTATCAAGCTGGTCGTGGAGCATTTTTTTTGCTACATTGTAAGCCTGCCTCCGGCTGCCCAAGAACTTTAGTCGGCGCTCGGTCAGGGTCTTCGCCCAAGAAGGCATATCCTCCGGCAGAGTCTCCGGGGGACAAACACCCAGCCGAGTTAAGAGTCTGAGAAACTGCTTCTCCTCAGAACCATAGAACCTTCTACCAACGACGCTGCCCACGTTGCCGTTGCACTCCATAGCGTATTTCTTGTGATAGCCGAATGACAGGCGGCATACGTCATAGCCCTCATTAGTAAGCATCTTTTCCAATTCACGAATCAGCCACACAGCCTGTTTCTCGGGAGCTTTGTCGATAGACAGATGAACGTTTGGACACAGTACAATCGGCCTTTTGCCTATGAGGTCCGATAGTGAAGCAAACTCCTCTACAGCTTCTTCCAATTCTTTCTTGCTATCGTACAGTTCTATACATACAAAGACCACCAGCGCATCTGAAAAAACCATCTTTGATTGCGGCACTTCTATTGCTGAAGAATCTATCCGTGACGATGGCTCTTTATCCTCAAAATAGCAGGACGAGCATTGGTAGCAGTCCAAAATCATATCGGTTTCTCAGTCTTTTACATTTCAGTGACGGGCTTCGTGCGAGTTCTGCGTCTGCCTCGCGACAATGCCTTGGCTCTTTTCAGCCGAGACGCGATCTCCGCGTTGACATGCGATATGAATGAATCAAGGTTTGTTGGGGTCGCAGCTTTATCAGCGAACGCAACACTATTAAGAGTCCGCACCATCTCTGTGGCATCCTGAAACTGCCGAGAAGAAGCTATCCTTTTTGCCTCCTCGCGCGTAAGTGATTTCAGAAATGTTGGAATACAACCATCTCGCAGAGCCTCAGCATAGTCATCCAGTAATGTTTCAATTGTTCGGTTTATATCGGACATTGTTTGTCACTCCTCGTCATCTGACAACCCGTTCCCTACGCAATAACTTTCTAAGCTTCAGTATGGCTCGAAATTTAAGCATTTTAACTGCGTCAACCGTTTTGTTGAGCTCATTGGCGATTGCCCTGTTAGACATACCTTCCATCCAAAGCTCTATACATTTTCGCTCGCGTGTCTTGAGTTTATTTAACATCCTGCGAACAGCTTCTTGAAGCTCCTTTTCCGACATCACTTCAAGGATACCGATGTCAGGGGCAATCAGCCTTTTCAGGCCTTCCTGCGACAAGTTCAGATGCCGGTTTCTTTCTCTGTATATCTTTCTCAGGTGGCCCCGCATGTAGTATAGGTACACATTTCTTAGCAACTGTCTCTCAGTAGCAACGCCACACAAATGAGTTGGGTCTTCCCACATATCTGCATAAACATCTTCTAACACATCCTCACACTCTACCTCGTTACCGAGGTAGCGGTACAGGTACCTGATGAACATTCCAAACGTGGCCCGCACAAAACGCTCCATTGCCCGGCGACGCCGTTCAATGTCCGGGTCCACGACTCCTTTCAAGGCATTTCGCAGCCGCCTGTCCATTTCTCGATACTCGATTCCCGTTTCTCGATACTCAATTCTTGTGTCTCGTCTTTACGAGCATCCAGTATCCGCCGCAAGGCGTCCTGTGGAGAGCATCGAGAAGCCCCTGCCCTATCTATTAAAGGCACCAACTTGACGATTGGTAACAGTAATTATACCGCAAAAGCACGAGCTTTTCAATCTCGATTTTCGATTCTCGATTTTCGTATCGGGTATCTGGCATCGAATATCCAGGCGGTCGCCGGCCTGCCCGCAGCCCCGTCTTGCGACGGGAGTCGCTGAGGCCTGCTAAAAGCCATATACCGGTCTTAGCTGGTCTTCGGTTGGCAGTGTGCTGTAATATTCGCCTCTTGTGCCGACATAACCAACGCCTTGCTTTCTCAGTGGTACCTGCACAATAGAACCGTTGCTGTTAGTAACTTTCACCAAAACAGTGTTCATCTCTCGGCGCAGGCAAGCCCTTTCGACTTGTGCTTTTCTCCTGTCGCTTTCATTGCCAAGCATATAGCCGGTGGCACCGCCTACCGCCGCTCCAACCAAAGTTGATTCCGCATCGCCGCCCGCCAATTGGCCAATGCCGGCACCAGCCAGAGCACCAATGGCAGAACC
>CAYGBH010000035.1:0-18129 GCA_964348055.1 uncultured Pirellulales bacterium | reverse complement strand
TTTAGGGACCGTCTTCATCGGTTCAAGCAGTCACGAAAAATACGGATACGGTTATTATTATAGCAGAACCAGTGAATCAAAAAAGTCAATCTGATATACCGGTTGTTTAAGAACCTCTCTGAAATCATGAGTAATCTCGCCCTGATCGGAACGGTGGGTTACACTGCTCCGCTGCATATGAAAGCCATCTTATGACTGATACCACTGCACAATTCAAGACGCAACTGCCACGCAATCTCTCCCTGCAGGTCCTGTCGTTCATTGTATCTGTCGGCATCGGCGTTTGGCTTGTACCGTATCTGGTTCATCATCTGGGGCGTGCGGCCTATGGCCTGATTCCTATTGCTGGCATCATGACCCAGTACGTCAATCTGATCTCACATAATATCTCGATCTCGTTAAACCGCTTTCTGACAATTGCCCTGCAACAGAATGACAGGAAAGAGGCCAACAGCATATTCAACACCGCGTTGTTCTCATACATGGCGATTGCAGTTATTCAGGTCCCCATATTCGGACTAATCATCTACTACGCGAACAGTATCTTCACCATCCCAGCAGAGCTTTACAGAGACGCGATCATACTACTGGTCTGCAGTGCAGCAGCATTTCTGATCAACTTGGTCCGCAGCGTCTTCCGTGCGCCGATCTATGCAAATAATCGCCTGGATATATCCCGGAGCATAGACATCGGTCGCCAGGTCTTTCGTTTGGTTGGTATCATGACTCTCTTCTTTAGGTTTGGGCCAGCATTGCGATACGTAGGCTATGTGGATCTGACTATCAGCATAATAACTTGTCTAATTACGTTCATACTCGGAAAACGGTTCGCCCCCATGCTGAAGGTGGATTTTCACTCATATGACTGGCGCAAGGTCAGGCAACTCACGGAAATGGGCGGCTGGCTTTTGTTAAATCATCTGGGCTCTCTCTTGTTTTTGCGAGTCGATATCTGGGTGTGCAACCGGTTCGTTAGTGCCGAGGGGGCAGGGGATTATGCAGCCGTTTTGCAATGGTCTAACCTGATTAGACTCACAGGTGGTGTCATGGCAAGCGTCCTTGGCCCCATGATCATGATCTACTATGCTCGATCTGAAATCGCCCATCTGATCCGCCTTAGCCAGGTATCTGTCCGTGTGTTCTCTCTTGCGTTGGCCATTCCTATGACTCTCCTGTGTGTGTTCAGTCAATCACTTCTGAGACTTTGGCTGGGAGACGCGTTTGCCAGGCTTTGGCCATTGATGGTCGTTATGATCTGCCACCTGGCTATCAATATAGGTGTGATGCCGTTGTTTAGCGTACAAGTCGCTGTCAACAGGGTCAGGTGGCCTGGGATCGTCACCCTTGTAATGGGCGTAGGAAATCTATCCTTGGCCATCTATTTCGCCAAGTACCTCGGCTGGGGAATCTATGGACCAGCCATAGCTGGCGCTATTGTGCTGACTCTCAAGAACGCATTGTTCACGCCGATCTACGGAGCCGTCATACTGCATCAGCCGTGGTATACTTTTCTCAAGTCCTATGTATCAGGCTTGGCCTTCTTTTTAGTATTCATGGTATTGACCTACGGTGTGAGCCGTCATGTACATCCTGCCTCGTGGGGTCAACTACTTGTGACAGCTATGATAGTTGGTTTAGTCGGTGTAGTCATCGCATGGTTTATCCTGTCGAAACGGGATAGACGGCTGATAATCGGTGTGATGCCGGGGCGTTTGCGTGATTTGGCAATGAGGTTTATTCCTGTTTGACGTTTGACATGCCAGGCTGGAAGGAGATATCCGAGTTCGTCTTGAGGTATGACTACTGTTGCGGGTGCGGTGTCTGCGCGGGTGTCTGCCCGCAGAGTGCGCTGGAAATACGTTTCAACGAATACGGCGAGTACAAACCCTTTCTGGTGGGCCAATGCACTGATTGTGGTTTGTGTTCAAAGGTCTGCCCGTTCGTGAACGGCAATCCCAACGAAGATGAAATGGGCCGGGACAAATTTGGAAATAACCCGAGCATAAAGCATCGCTCGGAAACGGGTTATTATCTCGATAGCTATGTAGGACACGCCACTGATCCCGAAATCCGTTGGAATGGTGCGTCGGGCGGTTTAACAACCGTGCTATTAAGCATGTTGCTACAGAAGCATATCGTAGACTATGTGATCACTGTTGCTCCCACGGGAAATCCCAAGAAGCTTTTCGAGTACCGTGTATTGGACGATTCACACGATGTACGGGAATGTTCGAAATCGGCTTATTATCCCGTTGAATTATCTCGCAGTCTGCAATTTGTCAGAGCCAATGACAAGAGATTTGCATTAGTTGGACTACCTTGCTTCATAAAAGCAGTTGAGCTGGCTTCGATATACCAGCCTGTGATCCGCGAGAGAATTGTGCTCACGATTGGACTTGCATGTGGTCACTTGTGCAGTACGTTTCTGGCCGACTATCTTATCAGACTCAGAAATGTGGACCGGGACAAAGTCAGACGAGTCTCGTTTCGAGAAAAAGAAACAAATAAACCGTCGAACATATATCTGTTCAAGTGCTTTGGGGAAGAGAAGAATGAATTGTGCCATATCTACTGGCAGGAAGGCTACGCCAAGGTTTACCTGAATGACTACTTCAAGCTGGCGTCGTGCGGCTACTGTGATGATATATTTGCCGAAGTCGCTGACACATGCGTTATGGACGCATGGCTCGGCAAATACTGCCAGGACGCCCGTGGGACCAATATCGTTCTTGTACGGAATCCCGTGTTCAGAGAGATGTTGAAGGGACCGGAGGTGAAGCTATCGCCTATCAGAGTAGAACGAGTCATCGATAGCCAAAAGGAAGTGGTCCGAGTCAAGCGAAATCACTTAGCTTATAGACTCCAGAAGACGATTAAGAAGAATGCCAAGGTGCCCGATAGGAGAATTGCCCCTAGCGAACACAGGATGTCACAGCAAATTGAGATTGACTTAAAGGATACCATACAAACTTTGAGCCGGAGGCTCTACTCAAAAGTGTGTGACACCCCAAGGGTCTACTCGTTGTCGGATTTTATGCAGGATATGGAGCATCTTGCCCGCCTTCTTCGAAAACATCACGTCAGACCAGAGTTTTTCAGGTTTTGGGAAAGAAACTTATACAGAACTCGGAGACTCTTGGCGTTATTAATGCGCCGCAGTGACCCCGACCTTTAGCATAACCTTCTAAGTGCCGCGTTCACAGGAGGAAATGTGGAGCAGACAAACCATTGCCTTTATAACTTCATTATTCCAGCTTCCTCCGACAGGAAGTTGGAGGATTACTGTCTGAAAGATCCTGACCGAGATTGGGACTGTTTCATTGAGGGTGACTTCTGTTGGTCGCTTCTTACCTATCTGATTCTTCGGGATCGTGGACTGCCAGTATTGCTATCACGAGACTTTCGGGACAGATGCGTAAACCTTGGTTTCAAGACCTGCTTGAGAAGTCTTCGGGCACGAACTGATGCCTTCGTAGTCTGCATGCAGGGCGACAATCACCGTCACGGTTGGGCCAATGTTCACATAGTTCAGAACAAGCTGCAAGCATGGAGACAAAATACTTACTGGATACCTCATTGGCCGCAACCTGGACTCATCCCACGAGATGAAGGCCGTGTCGGTGTGAGACAAATATGCTATGCAGGTAGGAAGGCAAACGCAGTTTCCTTCACAAGCAGGTTCCATGATTCTCTTCGCAGAATGGGCATCGATTTTGTATGCAAGCAAGAAACAACTTGGAATGATTTCAGTGAAATAGATATCGCGATTGGTGTCCGTTCTTTCGACTCGCGAAGGTACAAGACGAAACCAGCTACCAAGTTATACATTGCATGGCATGCAGGAGTCCCTTTCATCGGGGGCAATGATTCGGCCTTCCAACAGGTGGGAAGGCCGGGAATTAACTATCTCTTAGCTCGAACGGAGGATGAACTGATTGCACACATCAAACATTTGGCCACAGACACTAGTCTGTACAACACTCTTGTTCGACGCGGTCAAGATGCTGCTGCAAGGTATACGCGATCTGCTATTGCCGAGATATGGGAAATGGTATTAACGGGGCCAGTCGCTGGGAGCTACCGCAAATGGGTCCGACCTGGAAAAGGCAAAAGCCTCTTCCGCAAAGTTGCCATCCTTAAGGCGAAAGCCGCATCTGGTGCGTATGGCCGAATACGGAGCATCCAACGAGGAATTTCTCATTACTGTGCATAAAAATACTATGTTTCAAATTCTTATATAGGGACTTACAGATATCAAATTGAATATTTGTGTACTGACATATCATCACATACCAAATTTTGGTGCTAACCTTCAGGCCCTGGCAACGGTCAAGTACTTGAATCGATTAGGTCATAATGTCACGGTTCTCAACTACCGGCCGCATGATTTGGCAGAGGCATACGCGCGATCTGTCGATTCAGGCCAGATAGCAGTGCATGAGTCTTTTGCCGATGAGTACTTGCCTCAGTCTCGCGTATGTCGTACTGGGACCGAATTGGCAACTGTCGTCAGGGAATCATCGTGCGACGCCATAATTGTCGGTAGCGATGCTGTGTTCAATCTCAAGCCATACTCCTCAAGAAGCACTCACAACTACCCAAATCCCTTCTGGCTTGGTTGGTTGAATGATATGACAATGAGGGAAAGACCAAAGACAGCGACTTTGGCTGCGAGTTGTATGGGATCCATTCTAATTCAGTTTGATCGGTCTTTACGTACGAAAATGGGTTCGGATCTTCGCTCTTTTGACTATCTAAGTGTTCGAGATAGATGGACCAAGTGGATGGTAATGTGTCTGGCACTGAGAAACCCGCGTCTTACTGTTGACCCTACTGCCGTGCTTGACGATGTCTTCCAGGTCCCTGAAGTTTATCGGATTCCAAGGCAGCTTGAGGGCCAAGAGTACATTGTTTTGACAATGAGTGACGGCCTCCGGCGTATGCATTGGGTGAAACAACTGGCGGAGGAGTGTCACAAGAGGAACTTACTGCTCTGTCATGTGCCCCACCCAGAAAGAGGTGACATGTGTGAAGTTGAATTCACCGTACCACAGCCGCTTCATCCGCTGCGATGGTATAACATCATGTTGAACGCCTCAGGATATATTGGGGAACGCTTTCACCCAATAGCTATATCTCTGTTCCACGGCAATCCGGTATTGGCCATTGATCGATATAGTCACACCAAAAGCTTTTTGAAAAAACACGTCTCAAAGCATAGAAGCAAGACTCGAGATATTTGTAGATCTGCTGGGATCACCGAGCATTGTGTTCCGCACGATATATTTTGGAGTGAATGGTCGCCGCGCACGGCTGTGGAGATGCTGGTGAATGTGGACCGATCAAAGCTGATGAGTTTTGCACAACAATCAAAGCGCGAGTTTTCAAGAAATATTATACACTGTTTGCAGAAACTTGATGGGAGGGTAATGTAATCCCATGCAGCCGAGTGCAGAAGAAAGACCCAATATAGAAAGAATAAACAGCGAAGTGACACCTCATCAGATGCGGGTAGCCGTGGCACAACTGGGTTTTCGGATGCACTACGCCGTGCCGATTATCCTCAACAAGGCCGGCCTACTGGAACGTCTGTACACAGATTTGTATCTGGGCAAGTGGCCGTGGAGACAAATCGCCGGGTCTCATCTTAGCAAATATTTGCCAAAGAAAGCAAAGATCCTTTTTGGACGAAGAGCAGATTTGCCTTCCGAGAAGGTCTGGGCGTTTCAACAGTTTGGCTTGACATTCTTGTGGAGATCCCAGCGAGCCCATTCTTCCGACAAGTGGAGGATCAATACCTGGGCTGGCGAGGAATTCAACCGACTGATTATCAACGAAGGTCTGGGAGGTGCGAACTGTATTTATGGCTTTCCTGGCCAATGCATGGGGCTTTTCAGATATGCTCATCGCCTTGGGATTCGTTGTGTTCTCGACCAGTGTTTGGCGCCCACTCCGATTCAGAATAGACTTGTGCGGCTGGAGTATGATCGGTGGCCAGATTGGGAGGCCCCACCATCCATGGAACACACTGAGGCGCGTTCCCAGAGGAGACTCATGCAATTATGGGAGTTGGCCGATCTGATCCTGTGTCCGTCGGTTTTTGTGAGGCGTGGTCTGGAAGAAATGGGTGTGCCACCGGACAAGTGCAAGGTGGTACCGTATGGTGTGGATGGGCAGAGCCTACCAGCCCGACTGGAACATCGGGATCACGATGGACCCGTGCGAATTCTATTTGTCGGCCAAGTCAGGTTGCTAAAAGGCATACCTTATCTTCTGGATGCGATGCGACAATTCACACCCTCGGAAGCCGTCTGCAGACTTGTAGGCCCCATCACCGTTGCACGGGACAAACTTGAAGAATACGCTCCACCCAACGTGTCAATCTGTGGACCTGTGGCAAGAAATAAGGTCAGAGAGTATTATGAGTGGGCGGACGTATTCTGTCTGCCCACGCTTTGTGAAGGCTCTGCTACTGTCATCTATGAAGCCCTAATGCATGGCTTGCCTGTGATAACCACACCCAATAGCGGATCGATCATACCCGAAACTAATTCCCATCATGTGATCGTGCCAATACGCAATGCGAACGCAATCGCCGAGGCCATCAGGAAGTTGGGGAGGCATCGGCACGATGGCTTAAATGACGCTGAGCCGAGCAACTTAGCCGCGAGAGCTTCCTTGGAGGCATATTCCGAACGTCTCCTGAATGCGTTGCTGTCCTTGGATGCATTAGATGTAACGAGGATTAGATGAGATCGCCAAAATCTAAAGGATCTGTTCCACGTCGAAGCATCGGGGTCACCTTGGATGTTTACATGCCTGCACTCCCAAATTCCGACTCGCAGGAAGCGCAGAGAGTGCCGACTCTTTGGCCTGCAAGAAGAAGACATAGTATTCGTGAATGCCTCCCAATGGACTACAGTCATGTTTTCGAATCAGCTGGCCTAAATGTTTCCGCATTCCTGCTACTCGTATCGCCCTTCTTTATCTTTGTGGTTGGTCGCAGAAGAGCGTCGGAGGAATTTGCCTCTGTGGATGCTTCTGCAGCGCTGCAGATTGCGTTTGTTGCCCTATGCGGATTGTGGGTGCTGTACAGGATGCCGCGGATATGGAGACGAACGGCGCCCGTGCTGTTTGCGCCACCTGCCATCTATGTGACCCTATTGATGATCCTGGCGTTCATCAGTACCGCCTGGTCTATGTATCCGTCCTTGACGCTCTATCGATCGCTGGAGGCGTGCGTCTATCTGCTTCTGATTATAGACGTTCTAACCAGCAGGAAGAACGCTGATGACGCAGTGCGCTTTATCCTGCTATACTCGATCTTCGTTATCCTGTCCTATGCCCTTATCGCAGGACAAGCAAAGTTGGCCGCCGGAGAATTCGGACGACTCGTATTTCGCGAGAACAAGGGGGCATTTGTCTCGGGCATAGGTCTTCTACTGAGCATGATATTTGTCGGACGCCACCCGATCCGGTCCAAGGCTCTCGCTTGCTTCTTTGTCGTGGCTATGTTCTGGACGAATTCTTCAGCCACATTCCTATCTGTGTTGGCTGCGCTTATAACCGTGTTTATCAAAGGCAGGAAAAGATTGACCGGTTTGGCGTTGCTGGGCATCCTCCTGCTTTATATGGCGGTCAATTCAGACAGTCTTTACTCCTTGGTGCGCAGGACGGTCTTTTTCAATCGATCCGATGAAACCATTCAGTTTGCTTCTGGACGGAAGGGTTTATGGCAGGCCTATTGGGAAGGAGGGATTCGAGAATCGCCCTGGATTGGGAATGGCTTTGAAGCAGGGGAACACCAGCAGGTAAGACGTGGCGTCATATCCAATGCGCACAACACGTTTGTGGCAACTCAGGTGAATCTGGGGTTGCTTGGTTTGATTTTGCTATTTCTGCTCGTATTTTCCATGATTCGCGCAGCGCTATGCATAAGCGGCCGGCCGGGAGTCTGGTTGCTTGGGGCATGTGTTTGCGCCTGGATTAACTCCATGAGTATCCCGACGATCACCTCTAAGGTACGACCCACCTGGATTGTCTTTGCAGCCCTATGTATCCTAATCACGCTTCTCCGTCGCGCGCAGATAGCCGCTCTGATCTGGCCTCAGGCCGAAAGCGTGGCAGAACCGAATAGCTTCCACCAAGAAACTGGCCTGTGGAAGAGTGTGGCAATAACTCAGGCCTTCCCACCCGTTTCGAAGAATATCCTCTTCACGCCTGCTTACAGCGAGGCAAGTGACAAGGGAGAATAAGCTTATGTCCTACGAGATATTAGGATAAAACCAATCACCGCTAACTGGAAATTGTATTTATGACTGACATTATATTCTTGGGAGATATTGTTGTCGATGAGAAAATGAAAGATTTCAAAGGGAACCTTTTTCAGAATTCGTACGTTATTGCAAATTTAGAAGGGGGCTTAAAGCCTTCTAGTAACAAAGTGCAGAAGGTAGAAAAAATATCTTTATTCTCAAAGGATAATCTTTGTGAGACATTAAAAAAAATTGGAGTGAACTGTGTTACCTTATCTAATAATCATATTGCAGATTACGGCGATGCGTCAATCGAACTAACCCAAAAAACGCTCCATAATGCCGGTATTTCTTACTTCGGAGTGGGTACAATGAGAGAGGCAAAGAAAGCATTTATCGTTGAGATTGATGGTGTCAACATTGGATTCCTGGCCATGGTCACTCAAGACTGCCTCCCGATCCTAGCATCAGATAATAATAAAGGAGTAATTGAGTTTGATGAAGATATAATCAAAGAACAAGTAAGGAAACTAAAGAAACAAGTTGATTATATTGTAGTATACATACATTGGGGATTGCAATTAATACCAATTCCTCCTCCAAGGTGTGTTTTGACAGGGAGGAAATTAGTAGACGCTGGTGTCGATTTGGTTATCGGCACTCACCCGCATATCGTGCAAGGTTACGAGATTTATAAAGATAAGTTTATCTTTTACAGCTTGGGGAACTTTTATTTCCCTGATATATGGGGGCAATTTTATGGAGAAACCGTGCTTGTAGACAATCCTTCAGAAAGTTTAGTTTCCATAGTGCCGGTTTTCACATTCTCTCACGAGGCAATAAGGTTAAACGATATTCGCTTTTTTAAGCAGAATAAAAAAGTGAGACTAATTGAGTATAAAAATCGTCAGAAGAAGAAACAGTTAAGGCATCTTGAAAAAAAATCAAAAAAAATAAGAGAAATCAATGAAAAGGATTATTCTATTTGGATAGAAGCCTACAAGCTAAAGAAGGGTCTTATAAATAAATTTAGAAACATCGATAAATTGAGATTGGAGAAAAGGTACTTTGTAAAATTATGGAAATTAGTATCCTTCTACGGTGGAAGGAATTTCCTTAAATTATTTACTAAATCCTAGTATCAAATTGAAAAACATAATCAAATGTCACTGGAGCCGAGTGTAGCGTCGTAGTAATAGTTGTACTTTCTAATATTGTTTTCTTTCTTCAATTTTAGCGGGACCAATAAGTTTATGTCTTATGAGATTGCAGGCATTCAGTCTGATAATACTCCTGAATACTCCATTGTGAGAATAAAGCTTAAGATAGGGGGTAACCTACACGAGGTGTTCTTTAAGAGCAGCGACATTCGTCTCACAGAAAACGCTGAAACTATTCTTGTTTTCTCAATCCTTCCGTGCTTGTCAGTTCGCTGTAACATGAGATTGGACTGTGAAATCAGTAGGCAGCTATTGAACTCAACTAGTAAGATTATGGATATCTATTGTGCATGGGATTCATCTTTCAATAGAATAGATATTGAAAATGCCATTCCCGTGGAAAAAGACAATCCAACAGAAAACAGGGTTGGAGTGTTTTTTTCCGGTGGTGTTGATTCGTTTTATACGCTCTTACGAAATAGAGATGATATTACAGATATAATTTTTGTGCATGGTTTTGATTTGCGTCTTGATGAAACTGGATTACGAGAAAAGACAGCTGGTATGGTTCGTGATGTAGGTGCCAACTTAGGTAAGAATGTGATAGAAATTGAGACGAACCTTCGTGAGTTTTTGGACCATTTTGTGAACTGGTTATCGCTAGGATTTGGACCAGCGCTCACAAGCGTAGGTCACCTTTTGGCTCCTTTTTTCAAGAAACTATTTATTTCAGCTGGCTATACTTATGCTAACATGGAGCCTTGTGGTTCACACGTGTTGTTGGATCCATTATGGAGTTCTGATTCGCTGGAGTTTGTTCATTACGGAGCTGAAGCTTCGCGGGTAGACAAGGTGGCATTCATATCCTCATTTGATGTGGCGCTACAATCGCTGAGAGTATGTACTGTGAAGGCAGATGGCGCCTATAACTGCGGTGAGTGCATCAAATGTCTGAGAACAATGATAAATCTTTATGTTGTGGGCGTTTTAAATAAGTGTAAGACATTCCCTTTAGAATTAGAGCTTGGCAAAATAGACAAGACATTCATATTCTTGAGAGAAAGTGAACAAGGATTTATCAGGCAAAGTATGAGGGTAATTGAAGAGAGATGCGGTGATAAAAAACTTTACAAAGTCCTACAGAAAGTGTTAAATCGACCACGCTGGAAGTGCTACTATATCTTTGCTTGGAATGATCCGATAGAGTTCGTAAAAAAAGTAATAAATCATGCCTTCATAAAAATACACGGCTTTAAGCGTGGACATTTTTTTCTTTAATCCTTAGGTGGACCAATAAGTTTATGTCTTATGAGATTGTAGGCATTCAGTCTGATAATACTCCTGAATACTCCATTGTGAGAATAAAGCTTAAGATAGGGGGTAACCTACACGAGGTGTTCTTTAAGAGCAGCGACATTCGTCTCACAGAAAACGCTGAAACTATTCTTGTTTTCTCAATCCTTCCGTGCTTGTCAGTTCGCTGTAACATGAGATTGGACTGTGAAATCAGTAGGCAGCTATTGAACTCAACTAGTAAGATTATGGATATCTATTGTGCATGGGATTCATCTTTCAATAGAATAGATATTGAAAATGCCATTCCCGTGGAAAAAGACAATCCAACAGAAAACAGGGTTGGAGTGTTTTTTTCCGGTGGTGTTGATTCGTTTTATACGCTCTTACGAAATAGAGATGATATTACAGATATAATTTTTGTGCATGGTTTTGATTTGCGTCTTGATGAAACTGGATTACGAGAAAAGACAGCTGGTATGGTTCGTGATGTAGGTGCCAACTTAGGTAAGAATGTGATAGAAATTGAGACGAACCTTCGTGAGTTTTTGGACCATTTTGTGAACTGGTTATCGCTAGGATTTGGACCAGCGCTCACAAGCGTAGGTCACCTTTTGTCTCCTTTTTTCAAGAAACTATTTATTTCAGCTGGCGATACTTATACTTACCTTGTACCTCAGGGTTCACATGTTTTGTTGGATCCATTATGGAGTTCTGATTCGCTGGAGTTTGTTCATTACGGTATTGAAACGTCACGTGTAGAAAAAGTAGCATTCATATCCTCATTTGATATTGCGCTACAATGGCTGAGAGTATGTTCTGGGAAAGCAAATGGGGCTTATAACTGCGGTGAGTGCACTAAATGTCTTAGAACAATGATAAATCTTTATGTGGTGGGCGAGTTGCACAGGTGTAGGACATTCCCTTCAGGATTTGAGCTTAGTAAAGTAGCCAAGACATTTATATTCTTGAGTGAAAGTGAGCGAGAATTTATCAAGGAGAATATGCTGGCAATAGAAGAAAGACACGGTGATAAGAAACTATACAGAATCCTACAAAAAGTGTTAAATCGACCACGCTGGAAGTGCTACCTTATATTCGCTTGGAATAATCCGATGGAATTCCTAACGAAAACAATCAAAGCGTGCCTTCACAAAGATGCACGGCTTTAAATGTGGGCATCTGACCTTTCGTTTTTGGATAGGACATCAGTTGGCTTAGCTGTGTGGTGACGTCATATCCTTCGTGTAAAATTATCAATAGGCCGATCTCCAGAAATTGGAGAATTTGATTGTTATTAGAAGGTCAGACATTATACAGAAGGACAGTATGAATCAACTACAGACGATGCTCTTGGAATTCGATTAATTCCATCGCCGTTTAAGCATTCCCACCATTAGTCGGGTTACGTCCAATGAATATCTTATTTAGAGGCGGGGGATTCAGTAACAAGGGTGATGAGGCGATGATGCTCACCGCGCGAAGGGAGCTTGCGAAAAGGATGCCAGGGATCAACTTCGTTCTGTGGACATCCCCGAGATCGCTGGAGGAAGCGCACACCCATGGCTTACTTGCGTATTCAAAATCCGGCGGCCCGGTCCGGAGAGGCTTGCGTCTCATTCGTGCCTGTGCAACTGATGGAGATGTCCGTAGGGCAGTTCGGATAGACTGGGTGACAGCAGAAACGCTCGCCAATGTTGGACCTGTGGACGGCATTGTGGACTTCAGCGGTTTCAATTACTCCGACGAATGGGGTGTGGCGTGTGCCCGGCGAGGGCTTGCATGGGCTGTCTATTGTGATAGATATCAGAAGCCATTCATATGCCTTCCACAAGCATGGGGGCCTTTCCGCTCACAAGATGTTGCCGAGGCTGTTCGCCGATTGTGCAGATATTCACGCCTCGTTTACTCTCGGGACAAGGTGTCCCTGTTATTTCTGAAAGAGCTACTTGGGCAGGACAGTGATGGCCTGAGAATAGCACCAGATATTGCCTTCCTGTTTTCTGGAGAAAATCGCGACGCTGGACGCCAGACGCTTGTATCGATTGGTGTCAACCTTGGGACATCTCCAATCGTTGGCATTGCACCCAACATGCGAGTGTACGAGCGTTGCGGGGGTGTAGGGGCGGCGAACGAATACGTTCAGATGCTCATCAGGGTGGCTAAGCATTGTATCCACGCCTGGGATGCTTTGGTAGTCCTGCTGCCACACGAGTTCTCCATGCGAGCGGTAGCGAAGAAGGATGACAGGTTCCTCTGTGGGTTGGTGCAGACAGGCGTCTCAGATACGGCACGATGCTTTACTATAAGAACGTATTTGTCAGCTTCCCTCCTCAAGGCGGTTGAGAGCCAGCTTGATTTCATGATCGGATCCAGGTTCCACAGTTGTGTTTTCGCTCTCGCATCGGCTGTTCCGGCCGTGGCGCTTGGATGGGCACACAAATACTCCGAGCTCATGGAAATCGTGGGTTTGGACGAAAACGCGCTCATTCACACTCAATTCGACATGGAGCGTATCATGCTCATGTTGAACAAAGCTTGGGAGCGTCGCGGCGAGTCAGTCGCTGTGATCAAGAAGCATCTTCTGGAGATTCGGCAGAATGTCACGTCTACCTTTGATGATGTGGCGTCCGCCATCGTCAAATCGTGCCATAAAGGAACAGCGTAACATGCAAGAAATGCAGCGTACATCCAAGCTTTACAGCAGCCGCTTCTTGGGGCAACGAGGTGAGGAATACCAAGCCAACCGCACCGGGCGATCGGCTACGCGTCTCTACCAATTGGAGATGTATTTCAAGCCCTATGTTTCAGAGATGGACACCGTGTTGGACTTAGGCTCCAATGATGGGCTCTTCCTTCGCCACCTACACTGCCTGCGCCGTATCGGGATTGAGGTCAATGAAGCGGCGCGCCTAGAATGCATAAGCACACCCGTGTCGGAAGGTCCTGAGATCGAGTTGCATCAAGATATGTCAGCGGTGGAGAGCAATTGTGTTGATGTTGTGATCTCTAACCACTGCCTTGAGCATACATTAGATCCCTTTCACATGGTGACCGAGGTCAAGCGAGTGCTCCGGCCCGGTCACCGACTCATTTTGGTTGTTCCCTTTGATGACCGGCGCAATCCAATCCACCGAAACTGGCGACCCAATGATCCCGACAATCATTTATACACGTGGTCTCCCCGTAATATTGGCAATCTGCTCACGGAGGCTGGATTCGAAGTCGAGGAATCGCGCTTTCATCAGATAGCCGTCACTAAGAGATTCTTCTGGGTACGAAATATTCTGGGTGACGGTGCATTCAAAATCGCTTGTCGTGCGCTAGCGTTTTATAAAAGAAAAGGCGAAGTGTTCGTGCTTGCCCGAAAGCCTGCGGGAAAACTACACGCCGGCACTTAGAAACCACGAGGAGCATCAGGGGCTGATCGCCATAGGCCGTCAGAGGCAAAAAGTTGACATGCTACGTGTGCTATTCATTACAGGGGCCAATCACAAGAGCTATATGGTCAATATGAACCATTACCAACGCGTTTATTTTCTGAGTCGGCAGACTCGCCTGACGGTGTTCGGCCGGAAAGACGCTGATTTCTCGTTATCCGCCGCGGAAGGTACAGAGATCATGCGTGCACCCTTCCAAGGGAAACTGGGCATGATCTTTGCTTGTTTGTACTGGATGATCGTTAGGGGAAGATTCAGGCGCTACGATGTTGTTCTCACCGAACCATCCAAGCTGTGCATCTGTGGTTTTATTGCCAAGATAGTCTGGGGCGCGAAATGGATCGTCGACGTCTGGGATATTCCTTTCCGATGCCAATCCCGGCGTATCTGGCGGAGATATAGATGTCGGATCGATCGCATGATGGCTCGCAGGCTGTTCCGGTTCGTCGATCTCTTCCTCCTCTCGATTTTGCCGGATATGGAATTTGCGGAGTTTGGTGTTCCCAAGGAGAAGATCGTTCTTCTGAAGAACGCGATCTGGTTGAACAGGCAGCGCATGGAGCGAGGAGATAATGATGGACAGCCCTGTGACGAATTTCGGATACTCTGTGCGCGAACTTGTTTCACAGAGGACAGTGGACTCGATCTATTGGCGGAAGTGTTCGACGATTTGAGCCGATATCATGAGAACCTACGGCTGACGATTGTGGGAAGGATCCCTTTGGTTGTAGAACGCCAGATCGAAAGGTTGCGCAATCGCAGTACCGTGTGTTTTTCGGAGTTCATGGAGCACAGTGAACTCATGTCGCTGATGGCCTCATCTGCAGCTTGTGTCGTCCCGTTCAGGAATACGCAGGACTTGGCTCAGACCTATCCGATCAAGGTCCTTGAGTATCTCTCGTGCGGTGCGGTCGTGATAGCACCTGATCTCCCTGGGATCGCTTCGATGATAAAGCACGGTGATAACGGTCTGCTGTTCAGACCTGACGACTCTACTGATCTGGCCGAGAAGCTTCGCATAGTCCATGAGAATCCTGATTATGTGGCCAGAATCTCTGCAAGAGCATCTTTTCTTAGCGATGAATTCGATTGTCGCAATAAAGCAAAGGTGATTCTTTACTCGATTGAGAAACTCTGCCAGAGAGAGGAGCCGGGGGCTGTAAGTACATTCGTAAAGGTTCATAACAAATGAAAAGCGTCTGGTTGATCCATAACAATATCCCACCGTACAGAGTTCCGCTCTTTTCGGAGATAGCCAAGCGCGCAGACTTTAACTTCACGGTGGTACTGACGGCCCCAAAATGTAAGCACCGTCTTCATTGGCAGACAAAAACCGAGCTTATGCCTTTCAAGGTTCTTACAATGAAAGGACTGAATTTCGCCATGTCTGACGACGACTCAGTTTCGATTTCCTTTGGATTGCTGCCGTCTTTGATCCATAAGCGACCCGGTATTGTGATCTGTTGTGGTTTCGGACTGTCCACACTAATGGTGTTTGTCTATGCAAGTATATTTGGCCGGCCGTATATTGTGTGGTCTGAGAGCACACCTGTTACCGAAGGCATACGCAGAATAGGTCATCTACGTCAGTGGTCCAGAAGACTGTTGGCACGTCATGCGAGTGCCTTCATCGATGCGGGGACACTTGCTCGAGAGTATATTCGGTCTCTGCTCCCAGCGAGTTCACAAACGCCATTTTTCCGTTCTTATAACTGCGTTGATAAGTCATTGTTTTCCTCCTCAGATAATAGTGATGATAGCAAGCCAGGCCAGCTTCGCAAAATTCTGTTCATCGGCCGCCTGAATCAAAACAAAGGTATTCCAATGCTGCTCGATGTCTATGGTGACGTGCTTGAGAAGTCTGTCGACCGTGTGGGATTGGTGTTGATTGGCGATGGACCGCTTCGGCATAGCGTCAAACAATACAGCCAGAAACAAGCACGTGCGCTAGTTGAACTGCATGGGCAAATTGCGTATACACAAGTTGCCAAGTTCTACGCAGGCTGCGATGTACTGGTGTTGTTGAGCCTATCTGACTGTAATCCACTTGTGGTTCTTGAGGCGCTTCATGCGGGGATACCGATCATATGCACCGACCGGGCAGGGAATGCCCCCGACTTCATCGTTCCTGGGGAAAACGGATACATTGTGGATCCGACCAACAAGGACCAAATTGTGAGCTGCATGATGGAAGTACTCCAGTGGGACCCTGCAAGGCGAGCTATGTGTAGGCGCGTCTCGCAGGCGCAGGTGACTAAGGCAAATTACCGTGACTCGGCAGCTGCCTTTATTACAGCATGTGAGGTAGTCTTTTCGAATAGTCATGGGAAAAGCGTGTCTGCTGACCCTTGCCGATTGGATGATTGCCAAATAGGAGAGACCCATGAACGATCATGTGGGTAAAAGAACAATAGTCTTTATTGCACCAACGCCTCCGCCGTACATGGGGCCGAGTATGGCAACGGAGATACTGCTACACTCACGGTTCGTCAACGAGTTCGAAGTGATTCACATCGATACAGGAGACAGACGGCCCCTGAACACAGCTGGAAGATTGGATTTGCCCAACTTTTTACTTGCTTTCAAACATTATTTGTTACTGTTGCGTTGCCTCGTCCTTGTCAGACGTGTGGACCTCGTATATGTCCCCATTTCTCAGACTTCGATCGGCTATCTGAGAGATGCCGTGTTCATCGTGATGGCTAGACTCTTTCGAAAGAAGATCGTTTTGCACCTACGAGGTGGCTACTTTAGACAGTTCTATGACTCGTCCAACTGGATGGTGAAGCGTATCGTGCGTCGGACTCTGTCCTGTGCCAACCATGTGATCGTGTTGGGCAACTCGCTGAGGTACATCTTCGCTGGCCTAGTTCCTGAAGAGAAGATATCGGTTGTGCCCAATGGTGCTGATATGTCTTTTAATGTCGGGGGGCATGATACCTCCTGCAATATGCATATTACGATTCTTTTTCTATCAAATTTGGTGGAACAAAAGGGTTTTAAGGAAGTCTTGTGGTCGATCCCAGAAGTCTTAGCGAGCTCTGTAGACGTCAAGTATGTTTTTGCTGGTATGTGGATTAGCAGTAAAGATGAGATCGAGAGCATGCGATTTATTGAACAGAATGCGCTGAACGAAAGAGTCGAATTCACTGGCGAAGTGGCAGGGGAACAGAAAGCAAATTTGCTCCGTAACGCAGGCTTGTTCGTTTTCCCGACATATTATCCTATGGAAGGACATCCTTGGGTAATTGTGGAGGCGATGGCTGCTGGGCTTCCAATTATAACTACGGACCAGGGATGTATCAAGGAATCGGTTATTCATGGGGAAAATGGCTTCATTGTGCCACATAGAGATCCGAAGTCCATTGCAGAACGGACTCTTCAACTTGTCGAGAACCCGGTACTTAGAAAAAGGATGGGTTTGCGGAGCCGAGAATTATACGAAAACAATTTTACTAAGGAACACTTCGTCAAGCGAATGATTGACACTATCAATCTTAGCTTGGATGAAATGTAACGCGACTCTGACTGATATGGAATCAAAGTACGTATCGATTTGTAGGGGCAGTAGCGCCTATCTAAAAGAGGCGCCTTTTCATCCTTCTGAAAGGTATCCTGAGTATCCTTTCGGCAATCAGTCGAAAGCAAGAAACTGTGCATATGAAGCTGTCAGATGTTCACTCCAGTTGCTTGGTTTGGATAAAGCCAATGTCGGGCGGAAGAGATGGAATCCATTGGGCGAGTTGGTAAAGACGGGCGATCATGTTTTGCTGAAACCCAATCTGATTCGGGAATCACATAGTTTACGCTACGATGAGTGGGAGCAGATTATTACTCATCCTTCCATTATTCGAGCAGTCTTGGACTATGTATTTATCACACTGAAAGGAAAGGGAAAGGTCACTATTGCCGATGGTCCACAAACAGATTCGGACTTCGATGAAATCGTGCGGCGGACCGGGCTGGATAAAATCGTTGAAT
>CAYGBH010000034.1:0-18234 GCA_964348055.1 uncultured Pirellulales bacterium | reverse complement strand
GCATCGTTGAACCACCCGAACATCGCCACTATCTACGACGAGTTCCAGGAGGCTGAAGATGTCGCTTACCTTATCCTCGAATACGTCGCCGGCCAAACATTAGCTGAGCGGATAGCGAAAAAGCCGCTTAAGCTGGAAGAGGCGTTATCAATCGCCCTACAGATAGCTGAGGCGGTGGCGGTGGCGCACGAGCATGATGTTATTCACCGCGACTTAAAGCCCGGCAATATCAAAATAACACCGGAAGGTAAAGTAAAGGTGCTGGACTTCGGCCTGGCCAAGGCAGTCGGCGGAGAAGCTCTGGATGAGCAGAGCACTGTCACCGAGCCGGGCCGAGTGATTGGCACGCCGGCCTACATGAGTCCGGAGCAGGCCCGCGGCAAGCCTGCCGATAAGCGCAGCGACATCTGGTCGTTTGGCTGTGTGCTCTACGAGATGCTCACCGGCAAAGTATCCTTCAAAGGCGAGACGATCTCCGACACGCTGGCCAACATTCTACAAACAGAGCCCCAATGGCAAGCGCTACCCGAGAGCACGCCGGCGAACATCCGGTCTCTACTGCGTCACTGCCTTAAGAAAGACCCGCGCCGGCGGCTTCAGCACATCGGAGATGCGGGCATTGAAATCGACGAGACGCTGAGCTCACTTACGGTCAGCGTGGCGACGGTTGAAGAAATGCGGCCTGTGGGTCTGCGGCGATTGATGGTGGTGGGATTAGCCTGCCTGATCGTCGTTGCGGTGGTAACAGGCTTGGTTACGTGGAATCTCGCCCGACCGAGACCGACAAAGCCCCCGAATATAATCTACTCTATGATACGGCCCATTTCCAAGATCGCCGATGAAGCGTTGTATCACCATGCCTTGGCCATCTCGCCGGATGGAGAGCGTATCGCGTACGTAGACCAGGGCACGGGAACCGAGCGAATACTGTACGTTCAGGAGCTAAATACACCCGAGGCAAAAGCTATCCCTGGTACGGAAGGGGCGATAGATCCTTTCTTCTCACCCGACGGCGAGTTGCTCGCATACTCGGACCACACCCGTGGCGCCCTCGAGGTCGTGTCGATACGGGGCGGAAGTCCAAAAAAGCTCAGTGACGCGCCCCATTTAGGAGGCGGCGTATGGCTGGATGACGGCACGATAATTTTTCACCCAGGTCGAGACACCAGTCTGTTTAGCGTTCCGGCCACAGGAGGCATATCGAAACCGTTGACGACTCTGGATCTCGAAGAGGGAGAAGTCTACCACGCCTGGCCCGCTGCCCTGCCCAACAACGACGTTCTATTCACGAGTTATCGGGAAAAGCAAGGAATCCGGCAAGGTCGTTTAGAAGTAGTTTTGAGAGCAAGCGGTACGCGTCGGGTGGTGCTGGATGGGGGTGAGTTCGGACGGTATCTGCCCTCAGGCCATTTGATCTTTGTTCAGAACGGAGCATTGTTTGGGGCTCGTTTTAATTTGAAAAGCCTCACGTTGTATGGCAAGCCTGTGCCCTTATTGCAGCGAGTCAAATATAACCGTATGAGTGGTGCCACTCAACTTACCTATTCGAATACGGGGATATTGGCATACATCCCGGCGGCGTCAAGCGACCGAGAACTCGTTTGGGTTGATGACCGGGGATTGGTCGAACCTTTGGGGGTTCCACCTCGTGCGTACAATGGTGTGAGCCTTGCTCCTGATGGTACACAAGTAGCCCTATCCGTTGAATCTCAATACCCTAATCTCTTCCCTAATTCAGATATTTGGCTTTACGACATTGCCCGAGCTAACCTGACACAGCTCACGTTTAATGGTATAAGCACGGTGGCCCAGTGGTTGGGCGATTCGAAACAATTGACTTATCTGAAAAATTACGACTCTGCCGAAGGCATGTTCGATCTTCTCTGCTTGTATACGGATGGAAGTCGAGCTGAGGAATTCCTCGCGCGGGTGCCAGGAGCCTTCTTTTTAGGTTACTCCATAAATAAGGATGCGACCTTCCTACTGGGTACAGTCAGTTTACCGCCGAATGACCAAAATCTCGTGGTGATAAACTTGAAAAGTGGTGACCGTACAGAAAAGACTGTTGTTGATGACGCGAGTTGGCAACGATTACCCGTGTTTTCCCCTGATGGTCGGTGGTTTGCTTATAGTTCGCATGAGACAGGAACCTGGGAAGTTTATGTCAAACCTTTCCCTGGTCCAGGGGCCAAGACAAAAATATCTGTTGGTGGCGGATACGAGCCTCTATGGGATCCCAACAGCAGCAAACTATACTACAGGAACGGAGAGGAGATGTGGATGGTGACCTATGAGGGCGGAGAAAAGTTCGAGCCGGCCCAACCTAAATTTCTGTTCAAGCGTCATTTTTTCGGAGGGGTGATTGTCTTGCTGAGAACGTATTCCGTGGCAAAGGATGGACGGTTTCTCATGATACAGGAAGACCTCGCGCCGGGAACACAAATCAATATTGTTGTCAATTGGTTCGAAGAGTTGAAACGCCTCATGCCAACGAGGAAAGATTGATGATGCTGACATATTTTGTTCTCTGGATGATGTTTAACTATTGACATTTTTGCAAGGTTTTCCAATGAGCGAGGCTGAGGAAAAAAGATAAGGGGGCAGGCAAAGAACAAGACTTTCCCACCGCCAGCTTTGATGGCTAAAAAAACAGAAAAAACAGGAGGCAAACAATATGAAAAGAAGAGATTTTCTTAGGAATATTGGGCTGGCAACTGTTGCTGCTTTTACTCCACATCTGCAGGCAGCAAGAAGAAGGCGGCCTAACATTGTCCTTATCATGACGGACCAGCAGTTCGCCGATGCTTTGAGCTGTACAATGGGCTATGAATATATCGAGACGCCGAATATCGACCGCCTTGCTGACAGCGGAATGCTGTTCACAAAAGCATACTGCGCCAATCCTTTGTGTGTTCCGAACAGGACATCGATATTTACCGGCCGCTACCCGCATGAGCACGGCAAGCAAATCAACTCAACAAGTGCAATCGACGCAAAAGAATTTCCGAATATTGGGATGGTGCTTCGCAAGGCCGGTTATACAACAGGTTATTTCGGCAAGTGGCACCTGCCCTATCCCTTCAAAAGAGCTACTGCAGAAGATAGCGGTTATGATAGGAGGTATGATGCCAAAGACTATGAGATCGCTGGACCGACTATCGAGTTTATTAAAAAGAATAAAAGTAAGCCATTCTTTGTCGTTTTCTCTTTGATGAATCCGCACAATATTTGTCAGTATGGCAGGAGCCAGCCCTTACCTGACGGTGATATCGGCGAGGTGCCGCCCCCAAAGATATGTCCCCCTGCCCCGACAAACCTTGAAAAAGCAAAGAACCAGTCGGATGCGCTTGAGATGGTCTGGCAAGCGAGGCTCAGAGCAAAATACAAGAATACAGATAAGAGAATGTTTGCTCCCCTGGAACTATGGGGTGCAGATGATTGGCGAAAGTATCGCTGGGCGTATTATCGCATGATTGAGCTGGCTGACAAAGAAATTGGCAAGATTTTATCAACGCTCCGTAAAGCAGGGCTGGAAGAGAACACTGTGGTCATCTTCACTTCCGATCATGGCGACGGGATTGGGGCTCATCGATGGGCGCAGAAGAATATGTTCTATGATGAATGTTCGAGGATACCTTTCATCATCAGTCAGAAAGGTACTACGAAAGTCGGCACAAGTGATTATCTTGTTAATAATGGTTTAGACATTATGCCGACGATTTGTGATTATGCCGGAGCAAAAGTGCCATCTAAGTGCAAAGGAGTAAGCTTGCGGGATATTGCCGAAGGCGCCAAGCCGAAGAAAAAACGAAAATACGTTGCGTGCTCAACCCGTTTCGTTCAAGACCTTCGAGCCGACGGCAAGCCCATTGACCTTGAGGGCAGAATGATACGGACGAAGGATTTTAAGTATTATATCTTCAATCAGGGCAAACAACCTGAGATGCTGATTGATATGAATAATGACCCCGGCGAGATGGAAAACCTTGTGGGTAATCCTGATTACGAAAAAGTTTTAAGCAAACATCGGAACTTATTTGCCAAATACAAGAAGGAAAGCGGTGACACCTTTTTGAGATAGAGAGGGCATAATTATCGACCAATATTTTATTTCTCAAAAGATTCTAAGATTTCATTACCGCCGGCTTCGAGAAGCTCATTGGCGATTTGTCCGGCGAGCTTGTCCGCTTGCACGGCCGGGCCGGTAAGCCAGCGCTTGATGAAATTTTTACCCTGCAAATCAGATATAAAGGCGCAAATCTCTATATCGTCGCCGACAATTTTTGCAAAGGCCCCTACCGGAGCATGACAGCCGCACTGCATTGTTGTCAGGACCTGTCTCTCGGCAGAAGTAATCGTCCTTGCCTTTTTGTCATCTATGGCAGAGAGCTGCTTACGCAATTCTTCATCACGACTCCTTGTCTGAACAGCCAGTGCGCCCTGGGCCGGGGCTGGAATAAACTGTGCCGGATCGAAAACCAAGGAGATTCTCTGGCCCAGACCGAGCCTTTCCAGGCCGGCTCTTGCCAAAACGACCGCGTCAAATTCGGCTCTATCGAGCTTATTTAATCTCGTTTGCACATTGCCGCGAATAGGGGCCGGCTGAAGGTCCGCTCTCAGACGTTTGAGTTGAGCGGCCCGCCTTAGACTCGAAGTGCCTATCTTCGCACCTTCGGGCAACTGCTCAATCGACTCTACAGGCGAAGCGGATACGAGGCAATCTTCGACGAAGTTTCTGTCGAACACCGCGCCAATGGTCAGCCCTTCCCGCTGGGCTGTAGGCAGGTCCTTGAAGCTGTGAACGGCGAAGTCAGCTTCGCCAGCCAGCAGAGCATCCTCCACCTGCGAGGTGAAGAAACCCGTACTCTTTAGATTCCATAAAGCTGTGCGCCTGTCGCGGTCGCCTCTGCTCGTAACTTTCTTAATTTTAATTTGTATATCCGGAAATTCTCGTTCCAACGCAGAGATGACAGTCCGGGTTTGAGCAATGGCCAGCTGGCCTGGGCGAGTTGCGATAGTAAGAACCTTCATATAAATCTTTCCAAAAGGTACACCCGAATAAAACCGGGGGGGCTAGTATTTTTCGAACATTTTCGTTCGATTGTGATGCATTTTATGCGGGGCTACTGCGTACATCAACTGCAAACTGCACCGAAATCGAACCGCGGGGGGCAAGAGACCGTATATAAAAATTCTTGCAAATGATACACCCTTGGCCATAATCGTGAAGAGTTTATCGATTGTCATAAGGGAAAATTGATGAATAAGTTCAAACGCACTGTGATGTGGGCCGCTTTGATGCTGGTCATACTGTTGATTTTCCTGTCTATCTACGGGGCATTCATCGGCGCCGAGCGCGCAAGCGACTTCTTTAACAGCCTGCCCTTGGCCGTTTACTGGCTGGCCTTTATCGTGCTGTTGATAATAGGCCTGGCAGCGTTTCGTCGATTAGTTCGCGTCCCGGGCTTATTGCTGATACACGTCGGCTGCATCGGCATTCTTGCAGGTTCAATGTGGGGCTCAGAAGCCGGACATAAACTCCAAAAAAGACTTTTTGGAATCGATAAAATCAGAAAGGGCCGAATGGCAATCCTGGAAAACCACTCCAAAAATCTTGTCACTTTGGAAGACAACGAACAAACAAAGGAATTGCCTTTCCATATAAAACTAAAAGACTTCCGAATAGAATATTACAAGCCGCAGTACCTCCAAATCCGAACCAAGCAAGGCAGGAGCTGGAGAATACCAGTCGAAATCGGCACGGAATTTCCGTTGGACGACGACTTCGGCACAGTAACAATCTTAAGGACCTTCGAGAATTTCAAGATTAGAATCGAAGACGGCGAAAACGTCTTCTTCGACGACCCGCAACCCGGCTTCAATCCGGCGCTGGAGGTACAAATCGAATCGCCCGGCGGTGAGGTGGTCACCAAATATGTCTTCGAGCGATTCGGCGGACATACTCATCCTGAGGACAAATTTCTGCTGAGCTATCACAGAACCATCAGTGATTACGTAAGTGAGCTGCAGATTATTGAAAACGACAAAGTTGTCGCCGAGAAGGACATCGAAGTGAACCACCCGCTGCACTTCGGTGGATACCATTTCTATCAGCATTCTTACGACGACCAGGCCGGCCAGTATTCTGTTCTTATGGTTGTTTCGGATACAGGTATAGTCGTGGTCTTTGCCGGCTACTGGATGCTCTGCATCGGCATTCTCTGGCATCTGTGGCTCAGACATATTTTCGCAAGGATCAAATCGAAAAGTAAATAGATGGCTATTAAATACACCATTCAGGGATTACTTATTTACTGCACGATGGTTGTGTATCTGCAGGCGTTTATCGTAAGCTTGCTGGGTCGCCGCAAGGTCGGGCATGTCATATATCTCATCGGTTCTGTGGTCGCCGCGGTTTCCTGGGGGTATCGCTGGTACCACGTCGGCCACGTGCCTCTGCAGAATCTGTTCGAGGTGTTCTTGTTCCTGGGGATGATCTACCCGGTCTCGCTTTTCTGCCGGCGCGTGCTGCGCGTCGGGGGCTACACGGCCGACATGCTCGCTGGCGTGATTGTGCTCTTCCCAGCCGGTTTCGTCTGGAACGCTCAGCCGCAGCAGCTACCGCCGGCCCTGCAGAGCCCACTCTTTGTGCCGCACGTGGCGGTTTACATGCTGTCCTACATCCTTATGTACAAAGCCTTTATCCAGGCATGCAGCCAGCTCCTGCGCATAACGCCGAAGCTGGGCGAGAACATCCTGCCGCCGGAAGAAGCGACATATCGGATGGTTTATGCGGGCTTTCCTCTTCTGACACTGGGCCTCATTCTCGGCAGCTATTGGGGCAAGCTTGCCTGGGGTGACTACTGGGCCTGGGATCCCAAGGAACTCTGGTCGCTGGCCTCATGGCTGGTCTACGTCGGGTATTTTCATTTCCGCTATATGTTCGGCAAAAGGCACGCCCGTATTAACAGCTTATGGGCCATTGCAGGCATGGTTGCTATTGTGATAACTGTGCTCTGGGTGAACCTGTCCCGCATTTTCAGCGGTTTGCACAGCTATGCAACGTGACATCTGATAGACAACTTTAAGGCAATAGAATCAGCAAGGTCTATTTTATTGCCGGATACATAAATCGAAGGAACTTTTTAGCTCAAGGAGGCCATGCGATGACGCTGCAAAAAAGTCAAATTGCACTATTGCTTGCTGTTCTGTTATTTGTCACCGGATGCGAGCAAGCGCTCAAGGATGAAGCGGTGACAATTGCTCAAAACGGTCTGGCACAAGCTGCTATAGTTATCGCCCAGGATGCCGGCGAGCCCGAGCAGCACGCCGCGGTCGAATTAGCTGACTTTCTTGGACAGATAACCGGTGCAAGGTTCGACATCCTGCACTGGCCTGTCGCTGGGCGGTCTCATCTTATCGTTGGACCCAAAGCCGCTAAACTGGCTGCTCGCGACTTCTCCACCGATGGGCTGGGCCCCGACGGCCTAATTATCCGCACTGTAGGAAACGACCTAATCCTGGCCGGAGGTCACCCTCGCGGCACACTCTATGCGGTTTATACCTTCCTCGAAGAACAGCTCGGCTGCCGCTGGTGGTCCTCAAAAGTCAGCACCATACCCAAAAAACCGACACTTAGAGTGGGCCCACTGAACGTTCGCCGTGTACCGGTGCTGGAATTCAGGGAGGCATTCTGGTTCGATGCCTTTGACGGCGATTGGGCGGTGCGCAACAAGTGTAACGGACACGCCCATCGGCTGGACGCTAAACGCGGCGGCCGGCACATTTACGAGGGACACGTGCACACATTCTATCGATTAATTCAGCCGGACAAATATTTCAAAGACCACCCCGAATGGTTCAGTGAAATAAACGGCAAACGGACGCATAAGCGCGCCCAATTGTGCTTGACCAACGAAGAGATGCGCACAGAACTGGTCAAGAACCTAAAAGCACGTCTGCGCGAAAATACCGCTGCAACCATTGCCTCGGTCTCGCAGAACGATTGGCGCGGCAACTGTCAGTGCAGCCGCTGTGCCGCTGTTGAAAAAAAGGAAGGCAGCCCCGCTGGGCTGATGCTGCGCTTCGCCAATGCCGTCGCCGCCGATATCGAAGAAGAATTTCCGCATGTGGCCATCAGCACCCTGGCCTACCAATACACCCGCACGCCGCCGCAATATATAAAACCACGACACAACGTTATCGTGCGCCTGTGCAGCATCGAGTGCTCATTCAGCACGCCGCTGGCCGATGAGCGAAATAAAAAATTCCGGGACGACATCGTCGGCTGGTCGAAGATATGCAATCGGCTTTATATATGGGACTACACTACGAATTTCAAACATCACATAATGCCGCATCCGAACCTGCGTGTCCTGGGACCAAACGTCAAATTTTTCGTGGCCCACAATGTCAAAGGCGTTTTTGAACAAGGCGCTTACACGACTAATGGCGCCGAGATGGCTGAACTGCGGGCGTGGGTGCTGGCCAAGCTGCTGTGGGACCCGACGCGCGACGGACAAGAGCTGATTGACGAGTTCATCGATGGCTATTACGGCGCCGCCGGCCCGCACATCAAGGCCTATCTGAAGCTCACGCACGACGCAGTCGAAGCCAGCGGCGATTACCTCCGCTGCTTCTCACAAAACACCGCCAAATTCCTTTCCTTCGCGGTGCTCAGCAAAGGCCTGACCTATCTTAAAAACGCTGAGGCAGCCGTCCGGAAGAACCCGGACCTGCGTTTTCGCGTTCAGGTCGCGCAGCTGCCGGTAATGTACACTTTTATGACACGCTGGGACGAAATGCGTGGACAGGCCGAAGCCGCCGGTGCTGATTGGCCTATGCCCGAGTCAATCAAAGATGCGTTCGAGCACTTTATGAAAATCGCAAAGAAAAAGAACATTACCCGCCTCGACGAGTGGAACCCGGGCTACGGTGCGCTCGAAAAGGCCCTCGAACGCGCCACGAAGTGAGCGAGGACTCCCCCAATAAATTGTGGGCTAAATACGAGTAACGGGTGGTTTTAAAAATCTTTTGCAAATATCCACATCAATCTTATAACATATCCTAACATAATTCAAATTGTCTATCCTTTGAGGAGCAGAAAATGCGACGGTACAAAATAACTTTACTATTTACGATTTGTTTTATTCTTATCGGTCCCAGGGTTTTGCTTTGCAAAAGCAAAGCAGCGGAAGTTCTCTCCGGCGAACTGAAAAAATGGCACAAGATTACGCTTACTTTTACCGGCCCTGACACAGGTGAAAATGCCGAGCCTAATCCCTTTCGCGGCTATCGTCTAAACGTTACCTTCGCCAAAGGCAGAAAACGCTACGTCGTTGGCGGCTACTACGCCGCTGACGGCAATGCCGGGCAAACCAGCGCCTCGGCGGGCAATAAATGGCGCGTTCACTTTGTACCTGACGAAGAAGGCCGGTGGTCTTACACTGCCTCTTTTCGTACGGGACGAGATGTTGCACTGAGCACTGACCCGACAGCCGGCTCAACGACAGCTTTCGACGGCGCCAGAGGCAGATTTAGAGTCGGTCCAACCGACAAAACCGGACGAGACCACCGGGCCAAAGGATTGCTAAAGTACGTCGGCAAACACTATCTGCAATTCGCGGAAACGGACGAGTATTTCCTCAAAGGCGGCGCCGACAGCCCCGAGAACTTCCTGGCCTACGACGAGATAGACGGAACGTACGACGCGGATGCGGGTTCGGGAAGCTATAGCCATATCGGGGGATTCATTCACAAGTATGAACCACACCTGCAGGACTGGCGCCCGGGGGATCCGACCTGGAAGGACGGCAAGGGCAAGGGCATCATCGGCGCGCTTAATTATCTCGCCAGCGAGGGGATGAACAGTGTGTACTTCCTGACATACAACATCGACGGCGGCGACGGTCGGGACACGTGGATGTGGTCGACCGTGGAGGAGAGGGAACGATTCGACTGCAGCAAGTTGGACCAGTGGGAGATCATCTTCGACCACATGGATCGGCTGGGGATCATGCTGCACGTTGTGACGCAAGAGACGGAAAATGACCGCAAACTTGGCGGTTCGGTGGGACTTAATCCGATTCGCAAACTGTATTATCGCGAATTGGCCGCGCGCTTCAGCCATCACTTGGCCGTGATCTGGAACCTCGGTGAGGAGAACAACACACCCGACGCTGACCGAAAGGAAATCGCCGCATACATCCGCTCACTGGATCCCTACAATCATCCGATCACAGTGCACACGAAATCGGGCAAGGCACTGCAGTTCTACGACGGCATCCTCGGCGATCCCAGTTTCGAGGCAACCTCCATCCAGGGCAATATGGCCAATTATAACAACGAGGCGATCGTGCTGCGGAAACGGTCAGCCGATGCAGGGCGCAAATGGGCCATCTTCGGCGATGAGCAGAGCAAGGCCAGCCATGGCGTTGTTCCCGACGCCGACGATCCGACCCACGACATCCCGCGAAAGCAGGGACTCTGGGGCAACCTGATGGGCGGTGGATCCGGCGTGGAGTGGTACTTCGGCCACCAGTTTCCGCACATGGACATCAACTGTGAGGACTGGCGAACACGTGACTGTATGTGGGATCAAACCCGCTACGCCTTAGAGTTTTTCCGCGAACACCTGCCCTTCACCGAAATGGTCCACCACGACGAACTAACCTCCGCCAGAGACGGTTACTGTTTTGCAAAGGTCGGCCAAATCTACGCGATATATCTGCCCTCCGGCGGCACTACAAACCTCGACTTGGGCAACAGTTCTGCAACCTTCACTGTACGCTGGTACAATCCGCGTACCGGCGGGCCGCTACGGATCGGCACCCTCGGGGCAATATCCGGCCCCGGCTCAGTCGCCATCGGCCATCCGCCCGCAGACACCAATAAAGACTGGGTCGCTCTGATAGGGTGGCAGTAAGCGGTTGTATAACCGTAAGGGCAGTTACCGCTCCCTTACGTTTATCGCTCCCTAACGGTCGCGACTCTATGTAAGCGAGGATAATCCGTGGACAACCATACCGACCAAAAAATCTGTTGCAAATCTTATTTCCGGCTTTATAATAATCGCTTTCGTGTAAGATTGATTTGTGTAAAAGGAGCAACACAAAAAAACTTGTGGGAGAAAATTACCATGGAACCAACCACAGAGCCGGAAATTAACCTATTTGCCAACGAATTACCTTCAATGGACGAAATTAAGAAACTCAGCCGTCTCGTCAATTCCAGCGAAAGCAATCAGATAGCCTTCTGTGAACAGGTAGAGGCGAATATGTCCAGGACCGGACAAAAGGCTTGTCTGGCCACAGGGATCGGTCTTTACATCCTTGGAAGAAACGCAGAAGCAACCGAGAAGCTCGAAAAAGCAAAGGGCTGCAAAGAAAAATTCACATACCTGGCCTTTGCGCTTCGCCGAACGGGCGAATTCGATGCAGCAATCGAAAACCTGCAAGAGAGTCTCAACTACGAGGCGGACACATTAAGCATAACTTTTGAAAAAGCCGCGACATATCGCCATGCAGCAAATTTCGACGCCGTAGCCAAAGAACTCAAGGCCTGCGCGAATTTTGAAAATGTAAGTGCCGAATATCACTACCAGTGCGCCCGTCTTCAAGAGGCGCAGGGGCTTTACGAACAGGCAATGGACAACTACAAGACAGCTTTGGAGCTATCGCCGGACCATCAAAGGGCCCTTTTCCACCTGGCTTACCGCTGCGATCTATCCGGGGATGAAGAAGCAGCCATCGACTACTACAAGCAAATTGCTTCGAGCTCACCGGTTTACGTGAGCGCGCTGCTGAATCTGGCTGTGCTTTATGAAGACGCAGAACAGCTCGACAAAGCAGAGCAGTGTGTCGATATAGTCCTGGAAACTCATCCGAATCATCAAAGAGCAATCCTGTTCAAAAAAGACATCGAAAGCTCTAAAACAATGTTCTACGACGAGGAAAAGGAAAAGAAAAGGACGCGGAAAAGCCAAATCCTCGAAACGCCGATCTCCGACTTTGAACTGTCGGTACGCAGCAGAAATTGCCTCAAAAGAATGAAAATCAACACACTCGGCGATCTTCTGAACATCACCGAGGCGGAACTGCTGTCGTTTAAAAACTTTGGCGAAACCTCCCTTAGAGAAATCAAGACCATCCTCGAATCAAAAGGACTGCTTCTCGGCATGTCTCTGGAGGAAAAGCAGTTCTCTGCAGCAGAAATGGCCGACCGCACTGCCGCCGCAGCCCAGGATGAGGGACTCATGAACAAATCTGTAGACGACCTCCAATTGTCGGTGCGTGCTCGAAAGTGCCTGCAAAAGCTCAATATCCGCACAATCGGTGAATTGACACAGCGAACAGATGCCGAACTTCTTGGAGTTAAAAACTTCGGCGTAACAAGCTTAAACGAAATCAAAAAAGCCCTCACAAACCTTGGATTATCGCTGCGAAACCTGGACTGACCAATTGATTATTGATTATTTTTAATGTCTTCTTTAATTATCGCCCAACTAACTGCAAATCGTAGCAAAATCCCCTCCCGGATAATCTTCTTAAAAACCCTCCTTCTTTCGCTGATAATCCTCGGCGGCTGTAAGGCCAGACAACTCATAATACCCACTCCACAAATGGATATCGAATCACGGTTCTGGGTAAGGGTTTTGCTTCTCGACAATGTTACGGCCTGCACGCTGAAGGCCGGCTGCCCATTGAGCATTACTAACGAGGAACCCAATCCACAAACACCGACGACAAGAACCCACTTTGACCAAATCGGTGCACGAATAGACATCCAGTTAACTAACGGCATAATTACCATTTCCGGCCAGCCCTTCACAAATGACGGCGCAACCATTCTCCCCGATGCCCCGTACATCTTCAACCTGAACGGCAACGATTATCGCGGCAAATTAAAGCTCATAGTCAATTCCGACGGCAACTCTTTCGATGTGATTAATCTGGTTCCCATCGAGGCGTACTTAGCCGGCGTAGTAGGCGCCGAGATGCCCGACTACTGGGAAACCGAAGCACTCAAAGCCCAGGCGATATCTGCAAGAACCTATTGCCTCTACATCAAAAAACGCTTCGGCAGCAACCGCAACTGGGACGTGAGGAAAACAGCGGCACATCAAGTCTACCGAGGCATCAGCGCCGAGTCAGCCCAGATTTGGAGTGTCGTCAATCAGACAAAAGGCCGGGTTCTAGTCTGTAAACAAAAAGACGGCACCGAAAGTATGTTTCCCGCCTACTACAGCTCAACCTGCGGCGGGCATACTGAAAACAGCAAAAATGTATTCGGCGATTCCTTTGAACCATTAATCGGCGTTGACTGCCCCTATTGTAAAGATGTAGCAAAACACAGGTTCTTCTTCTGGCCTACGATTCAATTCGACAAGGCCTATGTTGCAACTAAGCTATTACAAAGATATCCAAAGCTAAAGCCGCTCGGAGAAATTACAAACATTCACCCAGCCGGGCAAAGTCGTTACGAGGAATTTTCTCGATTGACTAAAGTTAAACTGCTCGGTTCAACCGGCAAAAGCGATTTTTTGAGAGCTGAGGACTTGCGATTAACCATCGACCCGACCGGCCTAAAACTAAAAAGCACAATCTGCAAAATCATAAAAATGGGCGATAAATGGGCGTTTTTGTCAGGCAGAGGTTGGGGGCACGGCGTGGGAATGTGCCAATACGGCGCTGAAGGAATGGCAAGAGCCGGTAAAAACACTGAGCAGATACTCCAGCATTACTACCCCGGCTCGAAAATATTGACTATCGATTATTGAAAAATAGCACATAGTCAATAGAAAATAGTAAATAGTAAAATGAACAACTTCGAAGTCCTCCATACAGACCCCAGCTCGGCAGCCAGGCACGGATTGCTAACGACGGCGCACGGGAAAGTCGAGACGCCGACCTTTATGCCGGTCGGCACCGCCGGGGCGGTAAAGGGTATCACACCGCGGCAGCTCAAAGAAACCGGCGCCGGTATCATCCTGGCCAACACCTATCATCTGCTGCTCAGACCAGGAGTCGATGCGGTCGAAAAGGTTGGCGGACTGCATAAATTTATGGCTTGGGACTGTCCGATACTGACAGACAGCGGCGGCTACCAGGTCTTTTCTCTTAGCCCAATGACCAAAATCAACGATGATGGCGTTGAATTTGCCAGCCATGTTGACGGGGCAAAAGTATACCTAAATGCCGAAATCGCAACAAAAATCCAAAATCGATTGGCCGGCGATATAATAATGTGCTTCGACCAATGTACGCCATTCGGCATCGACACACCTCAGCTTAATAAAGCCGTGGAAAGAACCATCCTCTGGGCAAAACGCTGTAAACAGACCCACAGCAACGGCGACCAACTGCTTTTCAGCGTTGTCCAAGGCGGAATAGACCTCGAACTGCGAACACACTGCGCCTCAGAACTTGTTAAAATAGGTTTTGACGGATATGCTATCGGCGGATTAAGCGTAGGTGAAGGCCATGACAATATGATAGAAACGGTTACTCATACAACACAGCTTTTGCCGCAGGACAAACCGCGCTATCTAATGGGCATTGGCACGGCGGGCGAGATCATCGCCGCCGTCAAAGCCGGCGTTGATATGTTCGACTGCGTGCTGCCAACGCGAAACGGACGAAACGCTTTTGCTTTTACCGAAAACGGCCCAGTTCGGCTGAGGAACAACACACATATCAACGCCGCCGAGCCAATCGAGGCCGGCTGCGACTGCTATTGCTGTAAGAATTTCAGCCGGGCCGCTTTAAGGCATTTCTTTAATTCTGAAGAAATGCTCGGTCCAATCTTAGTATCACTGCATAACCTGACGTTTTATCAAAGACTAATGGCCAAAATAAGGCAGGCCCTGAAAAAAAATGAGTTTGCCGACTGGGCAAAAAGAATTAATTATTGATTATTGATAAAAAGTAAAAAGTCGTTAACATTCACTATTCAGCTGGCATTTTCACCGCCGGTTAGCACAATACGATATACGAAATTATAAAGGGAACATAACAATGAACAATGTATGGATATTAGCTCAACCAGAACCTGACCAGGTAACTTCACGCGTTACTTCGGAAAAAATCGATGAAGAAGGCGAAGCAACGACAGTTGTACCATCCGAACCAAACGCCCCTGTAAGCGGACCACAGAGAAGAGGGATTTTCGGCCCTTATGGAAACCTGATTTTTCTTGGTCTGATGTTCGCCGTGATGTACATGATCCTTTTTAGAGGGCCTCGAAAGAAACAACAACAGCACAAACAAATGGTACAATCGTTGGCAAAAAATGACAAAGTCAGGACAATCGGTGGAATCATCGGAACCGTAGTCGACATTAAGGGCGATGAGGTTACGCTGAAAGTCGACGAGTCGAATAATACAAAAATAAGAATTGCAGCTTCAGCGATCGGCAGGAATTTGTCGAAAGATAAATCGTGATTGGTCAGAGATAACTGGTTAGTGGTAATTGAATTAACCATTTAACCAATTGCCATTTAACTATCTATTTGAGGGAAGTTATGAGCAAGAATCTGACGCTGAAAATTGTCTTAATTATCGTTTTAATAGTTATTGCAGTCTGGACCTTATATCCACCAAACAAAACCTTAAAGCCGGGGATAGACCTGGCAGGTGGAACAAGCCTTATCTACGAAATCGACGCGCACGGCCTCGAAGAAACAGACAAGAGAGACCTTGCTCATAGAATGATAACGGTTCTTCGAAGGCGAATCGACCCCGCCAACATTCAAAACCTCGTCTGGCGGCCTCAGGGCAACAGCCGCTTCGAAATACAAATGCCGCTGGCCAGCGCAGAAGCACGCGCGAGACGGCAGGATTACGAAAAAGCCCTGGACGAGCTGCTTGATAAGAACATAAGCCGCTCGAAAATTATGCGCTACCTCAGTAAGCCGCGACAAGAGCGAACCGAAGCTTTTAATGATTTCGTGCGGGGCGACCCTAATAAACTGACAATTCTTGAGGCCCTCTCCAAAGCCTATGATGAACGCAACGATTTGCAAAATAAAAGAGATAACCTCGACTCAAAACTCGAAGCTCAAAACTTAAAACTCGAAACCGCCGGACTCGACCTCGAAAAGATAAAGGCAAATAGAAGCGATTGGGCAAAGCTGAAAGAACAACAACTGCAAGATTCGCTAAGAGAATTCACCGATTCCAATGACAATCTCGCCCTGTTGACCGGATATGTTAAGACGTACGCCGAGTGGTCCAAAGTCCTCGAGCAGTTAACCGACCCAACAACAGGTAAAAATAACAAATACAAAGAGGCAATAAGAACCATCGATAAATTAAACCTGACGACAGACCAGCTCAATCTCAGCCTCGAAATGTCACCCAAGTCACCCCGGCGCAAAGAGGAGATCGAAAAGCTCAAGACCGATTTCCCGGACCGGGCGGTTGAAATTGACAACGTAGTTGCGGCCTTCGACGGATATCGTCCCTTCAAAGGCAGACTCGACGACCCCGGAGACCTCCAGCGAATGCTCAAAGGCGCCGGAATACTGGAATTCAGAATACTGCCGACACAGGGACACCCTGAGTCAGACGCCGACCAGATGGCTGGCTATGTGGAATCCCTTAAAGAAAAAGGGCCCAAATACGCCTCAGACAACAAATATGTATGGTGCGAAGTAGAAAATATCAGCGAATGGATGGCAGTCGACGAACAAGGGCGCGCCTTCGTTAAAGTAGGTGACGAACAGCGCCGGCCTTCAACCGTTGCTACATTTGGTGAAAAATATTATGTCCTGACAAGCAACAAGCTAAACGAAACCATGCTGCACAACCCCAGCGAAAGACAGTGGAAACTGGAGAGGTCCTATCCGACCACCGACGACATGCAGCGAAGGGCTATCGGCTTTCTACTCGATGAAAGAGGCGGCAAGCTATTCGCTAACATCACTGGAAAAAATGTTGGCCGGCCACTGTGCATCCTGCTTGATGGAATCGCGCTGTCGGCGCCGAATATCAGCGAAAGGATAGGCAGACAAGGCACAATAACAGGCCGCTTCACTCAAACAGAAGTTGAAGATATGGTCAACAAGCTAAATGCCGGCTCCTTGCCCGCCAGACTGATAGAGCAGCCAATCTCTGTAAAGACAATCGGTCCATCCATCGGCGCCGACAATCGCGACCAGGGAATCAAAGCCGGTTTAATCGGCTTATGTCTGGTCGTGCTCTGTATGCTCATCTACTATACGCTTGCCGGGTCAATCGCCGATGTGGCGCTGTTTATGAACCTGCTATTCGTCCTGGCGATAATGGCAGGGGTCAGAGCGACTTTCACACTGCCGGGCATCGCCGGCATCATACTGACCATCGGTATGAGTGTCGACGCCAACGTCCTGGTTTTTGAAAGAATCCGCGAAGAGCAGCTGCGAGGCTCGTCACTGAGAATCGCCATAGCAAACGGCTACCAAAGAGCATTCAGGACCATTTTTGATGCCAACCTCACTACATTCATAACCGCCGCAATTCTTTACTGGGTCGCTTCGGAAGAGATAAAGGGCTTCGCCATTGTGCTTATGCTCGGCATCGCATCGAGTATGTTCACCGCCCTGTTTGTAACACGGGTAATTTTCGATTTTCTCTCAGCCAGGCGAATTATCAAAGACCATTTGTTAATGCTGCGTCTAATACGCAAGCCGAACGTAAACTGGATGCACCTAAGGCCAATTTTCTTCTGCATCTCAATTGCGCTGATTGCAGCAGGGCTGGTAGTGTTCTTTACAAGAGACGATGCAAAGAACAATAAATACGATATTGAGTTTACCGGCGGAACGAGTGGCCAAATCAATCTAAAAGACCAGGTCAACCTCACGCGGCAGGAGGTGGAAGATAGAATCCGCCAAATGGGGACTGATTTGAATAATCCGGCGCTGGCCGCGGCAAATGTCTATAGCATCGGCAAATCAGGCAGACAATATGAAATCAACACTACGGAAACAAACAAGACCATTGTTACAGCTACCTTCAGCCAGGCAGGCCAACAAACAGCCGATGAGCTAACCGGCGCAATTAAAAAGGCTCAAAACCAGTTCGGCGGCAAACTAAATAATCTGCTCGTAACACAGAATACCAGCAACACGGAGGAATTTATAATAACGACGAGCCAGATGAACCAATCGCTGGTCAAGGATGTGTTGACAACAGCTTTTCCTGATGCCGATATTTCGGAACCACAAGTTGAGAGAACAGTCAATAACGCGATACT
>CAYGBH010000033.1:0-18305 GCA_964348055.1 uncultured Pirellulales bacterium | reverse complement strand
ACTCGCAATCATCTTGATCTCTGCCAACAAATTCCCTTGTAGCTATTAAGCGAGTGTAGCCGCTTGGCCATGTTTTAATTACAACTGCATCATTCCATTTCGGGAGTCGAGCAATTTCTATTCTGAGGTTTGACAGAACCCAATAGCTGTTTATTTCGTTCAATCTGCCAAGTCCAAGGCCAAGTTGCTCTGCGTGGCCAGCTGCAGTTTCCTGCAAATGCTGCATCAGCGAAACTATCTTAATGTTCCCATCAGCTTGGCACTCATAGGTTTTAACTGTAAACTTGTCTTCTCTGATTTCCATGGTCCTGGTTGGTCCTTAGTTATTGCCGAGATAACATTATCTATCGAATCGATTCTATTATCACTGCCATGTGCTGTTTTTACAAGAGTGTAGCATAAACTAATGACCCCGCACGAATAACTAACAGCCCTTCTTCAGCCGGCCTTGATCAGACTCGTCTTGGGGAGCAGCCGTAGCCAGAAAATATGGAACGACCGGTTCGGTGTTGCCAAGATGTGCAAAACAGCAAAATAACGAAGGTGTTGACTTGCCAGTGCTCGTGCCGGATACGGTTGTTCCATACTGCCCGCAGAGTTTGAAATGTTGAATATTGAACCATAAATCACGATTCACTGGATACTAATCGACAGCCTTTTCGTTTTTTTCCTTGACGGCGGCGTGGCTAATTTGGTATAAATAAAATAGGTGAAGTGTGTGCCCTTTTTTACATTTCAATCGACGGCTCGTATTGAGCTTTTGCTCGTCCGGCGAAGGCCGGCCGGAGTCGGAAGAGAAGGAGGCAGTGTCAAGCTGTAAAAAATTGTCCTGGGCAAATACGAAATTTGCTAAAGGTGGAAGTTTATAGTGGTCATTTTGTAAGAAGGAGGATTATTATGTGTAAAAAATTGATTTATCTATGTTCTTTTGTTTTATTGTTGAGCTTAGCGAGCAGCACCTCAGCCGACTTGGTGGCGCGCTGGAAGTTCGATGAGGGTAGTGGTGATATTGCCTTTGATTCCTCCGGCAATAATTTTCATGCCATCCTCGTTAACAACCCAGAGTGGGTGCCGGGAAAGGTAGGCAGCTTTGCGCTCAACCTTGACGCCGGCGGATACGGGGGGATTCAGGGACTATTCTATCAAGGCTCCGACTTTGCGGAAGTGAGCGTCTGCGCCTGGATTCGTACCAGCAGTACATCCGGTCAGTTCATCGCCTCGTTTGACCGCAACGAATACTGGCGTCTGGCGATCGCTACAAGCGTCGCTACCGCAGGCCAGGTCGGCTGGCATGTGCGGAGCGATGCCGGACAGATTGACTACGCCAGTGGCCGGCGCGTGGACGACGGACAGTGGCACCACGTATGTGGTGTCTTTGACAATGGAACCGCGACGATTTACATCGACAGTGAACCAGAGCCTTCGGTAACGCAAGGCAAGACATTCGGCAGAGGCAATATCCGTTATGGCTATATTGGTAAAAACTCCGAAGCAACCGTTGAAAACCAAGCCGGTCCCGGCGGGAACCCGATCGACGGCGACCTCGACGACTTGCGCATCTACGACCACGCGCTTACGCAGGCAGAGGTTAAACTGGCCATGAGAGGTGTTCCACCTGGCGTGGCCTCTAAACCGAAGCCGGCTGAGGAGGCAACAGATGTGCCGCGAGATGTGGTCCTAAGCTGGATACCGGGAGATTTCGCCGCCCCAACCAATGGGCACAAAGTTTACTTTAGTGAGAACTTCAACGACGTCAACGATGGTATTGGCGGCATCGCTCAGGATGCCAATAGCTATGCTCTTGGACGCCTTGAATTCGGAACCACTTACTACTGGCGGATAGATGAGGTTAATGGACCGCCAGACTATACGGTTTACGAAGGCGGCGTCTGGAATTTTACGACCGAGCCATTTGCGTATCCCATCGCCAATGTAACCGCTACAGCTTCCAGCTCGAACCAAGCAGATACAGGTCCTGAAAATACGGTCAACGGTTCTGGGTTGGATGTTAATGACCTTCACTCGAAAGAAACGACGGATATGTGGCTCAGCAGCGCCGAACCACTGGGGGCCTGGATCGAATTTCAGTTTGACAAGGTTTACAAGCTGTATGAGTTGTGGGTCTGGAACTCTAATCAAATGATTGAGCCTGCTCTGGGCTTAGGGCTCAAAGATGTTTCCATTGAATATTCGGTTAACGGCATAGACTATACGACACTGGGTACTACTCACGAGTTTGCCCGGGCGCCCGGGATGCCCGACTATGCACACAATACTACTGTTGATTTTGGTGGCGCGGCAGCAAAGCACGTGCGGCTCACGGCTACCAGCAGCTGGGGAGGCATCATGCCCCAGTATGGTCTCAGTGAGGTCCGCTTCTTATATATACCTGTGCGTGCAAGGCAGCCCGACCCGGATTCCGGAGCTACAGATGTGGACGTCGATGTGGTCCTTAGCTTCAGAGCGGGAAGAGAAGCAGCCGAGCATGATGTGTACTTCAGCTCTGACGAGCAGGCTGTGATAGACGGTAATGTCCCTGCTGCTACCGTAACTGAGCCCAGCTATGGCCCCTTATCACTCGATTTAACCCAGACTTACTACTGGAAGATTAACGAAGTCAATATGGCCGAGACCCCAACAACACTGGAAGGCGACGTCTGGAGCTTTATGACACGCGAGTTCCTTATCGTGGACGATTTCGAGAGCTACAATGACCTTGAAACCACTGATCCAGCGAGCAAGAGGATATTCAACGTGTGGTTAGACGGATACGGCATCGCGACAAACGGCTCTGTTGTTGGTTATGAGAATGCTCCATTCTGCGAGCAGACTATCGTTCACGGCGGCAATCAGTCGATGCCGCTGGCCTACAGCAACACCGGCGGCGCTGCATATTCGGAGGCCGAGCTGACGTTGAGCCCGGCTCAGAACTGGACTGAAGCTCAAGTTAAGACGTTGGCGGTGCACTTCCACGGCACTGACGGGAACACCGGGCAGCTATATGTGAAGATCAACGAAACCAAGGTCCCATACGATGGCCAGGCCAGTAATTTAGCGCTAACAGGGTGGCAAGCATGGAATATCGACCTTGCATCGTCAGGCGCGAGCCTGCAGAGTGTAACGAAGCTGGCTATCGGGATTGACGGCAATGGTGCCGCTGGCACACTGTACTTTGACGATATCAGGCTATATCCTTATGAGCGTGAGTTCATCACACCGTCAGCGCCCGACGACACTCGTCTGATAGGGCACTGGAAGTTTGACGGTGACTTGCAGGACTCTTCCGGCAGGGGTAACCATGGCACGGCTGGTGTTGCTGCGGCTTACGTAGCCGGTAAGGTTGGCTCGAATGCGCTGGACTTGCGTGGCGCTGATTATGTCGTAATTGACGGTGTAGTTGATGACATAACAAGCACCAATATTACGCTCAGCGCATGGGTCAAAACCACACAGAGCAATGAGGGCAACGTTTTCGCATCTAATGATAGTGCCAGTGCTCATCCATTGATGTTTGGCGTTACTGGTGGCAATCCATTTGTAAATGATGGTGGCGACACACAGTTCGGCCCGCCTGTCAATGACGACCAGTGGCATCTGATAACGTACGTCAGGGACGGCGACACAGGATATGTATACGCCGACGGAGCTCTGCGAGGCACGTATTCAGCGGTCTTTAGTTTAGAGTCGGTAACACGGTGGTCGATAGGGCAGGAGTGGGATAATGCTACCCCGAGCAACTTTTATACCGGCGCGGTGGACGATGCCCGCATTTATGACTATCCTCTATCGGCGGGTGAGGTCGGCTGGCTCGCCGGCAGGACTGAGCCGTTTGAAAAACCGTTTTGACATGGACGAAGAGGTCGCAGATTAGGCCGAAATAGCGCATTTGTGGCTTGATCCCGATACATCGGGGTGGATTTTAATCAATTCGGGGCCTATACCCATTGATTTGGTATAGGCCCCGTTGTTTTAATAAATTTTTTCCACGCCTTTAAAGTAACTATTAATTTTAAATGATAAAGGTATTTGCGAAATTGGTTCAAACAGAAAAGCTTTTCAGCTATAATTGCGATTTGAATTTTTTTAATGCGACTCGGCATAGCCGGTCCGGAAAATCAGCAGCCAGGAAACCAAGCGATATCCCAGTAGCTGACATGATATTTTATAAATTAGATTCGATGAAGGACACAAACATGAATCGCAGGGAATTTATCAGGTTCGCAGCGATTGGAACGGCTTCGATGTCACTGCCGGTGTCTGCTTTTTCCGACGGGCCGGTTGAAAGCAAGCCGAATGTTCTTTTTATTGCTGTAGACGATTTGAACGACTGGATAGGATGTCTTGGTGGTCATCCGGACGCCAAGACACCTAATCTCGACAGGCTCGCTAAACGGGGTATGCTTTTCACAAATGCACACTGCTCTGCCCCCGTGTGTAATCCTTCTCGGGTCAGCTTACTTACGGGTATATTGCCTTCCACTTCCGGAGTCTATCTGAATCCACAGCCTTTCAGGACTGCCCTTCCGGATGCGGTGACGCTTCCCGAGCACTTCAAGGATCACGGCTATCGTGTCGTAGGGGCTGGTAAAATCTTCCATGGTGGAAAGAACGATTACCCCAGGTCGTGGCACGAGTATTTCAAGCCGGGCCAAAATAATGTTCCCAAAGATTATACTGTAGACTGGGCCCTGGATGGAGGTCCGTTGGATATTACAGATGATGAAATGGGCGATGGGAAGGTAGCCAACTGGGCGGTTCAGCAGTTGAGCAAGAAGCACGATAAACCGTTTTTTATAGGGGCCGGGATTTTCCGCCCCCATCTTACGTGGTTTGTCCCACGAAAATACTTCGATATGTACCAGCCTCATAAGGTCACTCTGCCGATTGTAAACGACAATGACCTTGAGGACTTGCCACCCTTTGCGCGGGAGCTTGCAATATATACTAACGACTATCGCAAGTTTACCGAAGTGAACAAATGGCGAAAAGCTGTGACAGCATATTTAGCGTGTGTTAGTTTTGCCGATGAGATGGTTGGCCGCGTGCTCGATGCTTTGGAGAAAAGCCCGTATGCTGACAACACTGTCATCGTGCTATGGGGCGACCACGGCTGGCATCTCGGCGAGAAGTTGCACTGGCGAAAGTTCACCCTTTGGGAGGAAGGCACACATTGTCCGCTGATTATTGTTGCCCCGGGAATAGCGAAGCCGGGCGGAAGATGTAACCGTCCCGTGAGTCTGATTGATATCTATCCTACTCTGGTGGATATCTGCGGCTTGACTCAAAGAAAAGAGCTGGAAGGAAAAAGTCTGCTGCCACTCTTGAGAGAGCCCCGGGCAGTGTGGGAGCGTCCATCGCTGACTACTTATGGCCGCAACAACCACAGCCTGCGAGGTGAAAGATGGCGTTATATCCGCTATGCGGACGGCACCGAGGAACTTTACGACCACGATCACGACAAGCTGGAATGGAATAATCTTGCTGATAAATCTAAGTACGCCGAAGTAAAACTAAAAATGGCACGCTGGCTTCCCAAAGTTAACGCACCTAATGCCCCGGATAAGAATGGAAACAGAGACGTCAAACTGTGGCACAGAAGATATGAATATTTACGACACAGGAAAATAGGATTCTGGTAGAAATAGAGAACCACGAGAACAAAGAGGACTGAAAAATGGCAAGTTATCCAAAGACTTATATGATTATCGCACTTGTGGCATTGGTGAGCGTCCAGGGCTTGGCGAAGGAGCGCGGCATTACTAATACCTCATTTAGCCCGCACGTGAAACTCAAAAGCGTGAATATTGATGATATCAAATGGACAAAGGGTTTCTGGGCTGAAAAATTTGACTTATGTCATAAGGTTATGGTTCCTAATATGTGGCAGCTATTAAAGGACCCGAATATCAGCCACGCGTATACGAATTTCCTTGTCGCAGCAGGTTTGCAGGAGGGGGAATTCAAAGGTACCTGGTGGCTTGACGGGGATCTTTATAAGTGGCTGGAAGCCGCTTCTTATGTCTATGCCGTGACCAGAGATGAGGACCTTGACCGTCTGATGGACGAGGTTATAGAGGTGATAGGCAAGGCACAGCAGCCGGACGGCTATATTCACACTTCGATTATCATAGGACACGGCACGAGGACCGCTCGAACGCGTGAAGTGCACTTCGAGGGAAAGACTGCACGATTTCAAAGCCTTAGTGACCATGAGCTATACAATATGGGACATCTGATGACGGCCGGCTGCATTCATTATCGAGCGACCGGCAAATCGAGCTTACTGGATATTGCAAAGAAGACCGGTGATTTTCTTTGTAGAACTTTCATGTCCCGCGAGCAGCGATTAGCTCACTTTGGTTTTAATCCTTCGAACATTATGGGTGCCGTCGAGCTTTATCGAACAACAGCCGATGCCAAGTATCTGGAGCTGGCAAAGACCTTCGTCGACATGCGGGGTTCAGCACGAGGCGGTACAGATGTGAATCAAACTCGCAGCCGCTTACGCCATGAAACCGAGGCGGTGGGGCATGCTGTTACCGCTAATTATCTTTATGCCGGTGCTGTAGATGTATATGCCGAAACGGGCGACAAGATGTTGTTGAGCGCTCTTGAGAAAATCTGGCAAAACGTGGCTTTTCAGAAGATGTACGTTACGGGAGCCACCGGTGCTTTACACAGTGGAGTGTCATCAGCTAACGACCAGGTACATGAGGCGTACGGCAGGGAATATGAATTGCCCAATTCAACAGCTTATAACGAGACTTGCGCAAATATAGCCAACGCTATGTGGAATTGGCGGATGTTGGCAGTAACAGGCCAGGCTCGTTTTGCCGATATCATGGAATTAGTGCTTTATAACAGCGCACTTTCGGGCATTAGTATAGATGGAAAGCACTTCTTCTACACCAATGTTCTTCGACGGACCAAGGGCACGCCATTTCTATCCTGGGATTTGCCCACGCGCCAGAGCTATTTAGCGTGTTTTTGTTGCCCGCCTAATATTGTCCGCACAATCGCCAAGGCACATCGATGGGCTTATAGCATCTCAGATGAAGGCCTCTGGATAAACTTGTATGGTGGTAACGAACTTGATACCGAACTTTCTGATGGTGGAAAAATAAAATTGACCCAGCAGACTGATTACCCGTGGAACGGGCAAATCAGAATTGTTGTCAATAAGATACCGAAAAGACGATTCTCAGTGTTTCTGCGCATACCTGATTGGGCAAGTGGTTCGACCGTGAAAATCAACAGCAAACCATTCGGCAACCGTCCTAAAGCCAGGCGGTACTTTGAGGTCAGAAGAACATGGTCAGCCGGTGATGTAATCGAGATTGATTTACCCATGCGAGTCCAGCTTATCGAAGCCAATCCATTGGTAGAAGAGCTCAGAGGTCAGGTGGCCATCAAGCGCGGCCCGATTGTGTACTGTTTGGAATCAACCGATTTGCCGGAGCGTGTGAAGGTTGCAGAAGTCGTTATTCCTTCGGATATCAATCTAAAGCCAATATTCAAAAGAGACTTGTTAAGGGGTGTGACTGTGCTGGCTGGAGATACATTAGCTGTTTCGCAAGCGCATTGGGGCAGCAAGCTTTACCGAGAAATGCGAAACCAGGGTAAGAGGCCCGTGAAAATAAGTTTGATTCCGTACTTTGCCTGGAGCAATCGCGGCGTCTCGGAGATGACGGTATGGATGCCTCTCGACCAGTAGTGGCGGTGGATTTTAGAATGGATGCTGCCAAGTGGTTCGGATGCAGCAATTATGCTTGAGTTCATTACAGATAAAGAGATATACGAAAAGGTAATTTGCGGCCGCATCCCTAAAACGAAGAAGTTTCTTTGGCTTGCCACGGCAGACCTGAAGGACCTGCATGTAGATAAGCGTGGGAAAATGGTACCATTTTTGGAAGTGCTGTCTGATTTAGTGACGAAGCACGTTGAAATAAGATTGCTTCATGCAAAAGAGCCCGGAAGTGCTTTCAGGGAGGATTTTGACAGATATCCGAATCTGATAAATGGCATGGAAAGAATTTTATGTCCCAGGGTTCATTTAAAATCTGTGATAATTGACGGTGAATTTGGCTATACTGGCAGTGCAAATCTTACAGGTGCGGGAATGGGGGCAAAAACTGCTGGTAGAAGAAATTTTGAGGCCGGAATTATTACTGATGATAAGGAAATTGTTGGCAGGATTATGAAACAGTTTGATGATATCTGGAGAGGTGAGCATTGCCGAGAATGTAAGAGAAAGAAATTCTGCGCCGACTATAAGGACATTTTGAAATGAAGTGCAGGGGTATATATTGATATTAAGATTATGAGGTTGAGTTGCTGCCAAGCCTCATCAGGAGAAATCCAAAGCTCTATCTGATTAAACGTAAGGATAAGGAATAGTAATCGGCGTACTCAACGAAGCATTATACTGATCATGCTGATTGCCATCATACACAGATAAAAAAGCACGAATCCACCGGCAATGGTGGTAGTGATAATCGCAAGTATCTTGCGTTTATCGCAGATGATTCCTACGATGCCAACTATCAAGGCAGCAAGGAAAGAGAAGATAATCAGCAGCCCTCCAAGGGCAGCAAGTAGACTGCCTCACCCGGGCCGAAGTATAATAAGTGCACATATCGTGGCGAGGGCTATGCCTAACAAAATTGCAGAAATTTTCCCTAAACGCATTTTTAAGTCTCTCTAAGAAATCACTTTTGTATCTTTATTATATCTGATTCAACCCATCTGCGTCAAATGTATTGTAAAATTGCAATTGAACCAAAAAGAGCCACACCTTTGATTTATATACAATACGTACCTTTAAGCAGCGGTCTGTCAGAATTGGTTGTGCTTACTGCAACATACCGCCATATGCCATAGTAAGCCAATAGCAAACCAAAATATATAACACCACTCCCACTATAATGACAACGGTGGCGATTGCAAAGAATTTACGGCGGTCGAAAATGATCCCCAGGATACCGAATATCAAGGCAGCAGGAATTGAAATGTTTATCAGCAACCCTCCAAGGGCAGCAAGAGGATTGCCTCACCCAGGCCGAAGTATTATCATCACACCAGCGGTCAGAGCTGCTACGACAAGTAACGTCATCGCAGTTGTTCCGAAACGCATTTTAGTTCTCCATCGCATTTTAGCGCCCCAAAAACACCATATAAAACTTCCACTACTTTAATTATGTCAACGATTAACCAATTAGTCAATCGCGACTTTTCAAATATCTCGTATAACCTTCCCGTCGGGTTACGCCGATGCAGTCAAAGTAGTCCAGAAGCGGAATAGCGAATTTTCTGGTCGTATTAAGAAGATACTTGAACTTCACACTTTCGAGCCTACCCTCTTCATTGATGAATGAGACTAAAATTTCTTTGGCCCGGTCAATCGCTTCAGCATGGAAAAGCAGATTATTTTCAACCTCGATAAGACGTTCCTGCTCGATTAGTATCTGCAGGATTTTCTGTACCTTCTCCGGAGTAGCTGTGGTATGTTCGAGGACTTCTTCACATCCCGGCGGATTAAAAGGCCGGTCTCTAAAAAGTGATTCGACATTCTCCAGCAATTGTTGTTCGTCTTCGCTGAATGTTTCGCTATGCTCAGGCAAGGCGAGGCGATGTTTTCTTTCCACGAGTTTACCCTGCGAGATTAACGACCTGACAAGGCCGTCGAAAACATTCCTTTTCAGTTGGGATGCGTCGTACAACTGCTCGATGCTTAGCCCGGGGCTTTCGGGCTTATCCCGGTGAAAATCACCGACAATGTCAAGCAGTCGGTGCTGAACATTATCAGCCGTATCGCTGTGGATATATAACTTGGAACCCAAATCAACTATTTTGGCTTCGAGCACAAGTTCGGCAAGGATTTCTCTCAGCTGTTCTGCAAATATCTTGACACGAATTGAGAGCTCAGTTTCGCTGGTAGCGAAGTCTTCGGCGGTTTTTATACAGTACTCAGCAAAATCCTTCTCGACAAGCACAACCTTTGCTCGGTCCAGGGCATCTTGAAGTATCTCAGGGCGGTTACGTTTCAACTTCTTCGGAAGCGGCTCTATAATCACTCCACCGCCGATGGTTTGCACGGGTGAAAGGCCACGCAATATGAAACGGTCGCCGGGCCCTGCCACAACGGGCTCGCTTAATTTAACTTGAACTAAACATTCCTGGCCGGCTGCAACGCTGTTGCCCTGCAACAGATATATTGTGGCAAGGACTTCAGAAGTGCCTGTGTGAAATTTCATTTCAGTACCGTTCTTAAGACGAAGTTTGTTCTGTGCAAGGACGTAAAGTTCACACAGGTACCACTGCTGCGGTGAGAAATACTCGCCGAGCGTAACTACATCGCCGCGTTTGATAGTTTTATAGTCCCATCGAGGGACATTGAGCGCCGCGCACTGGCCGACCATAGCAGTCTCGCTGTCTCGTTTATAGACCTGTATGGCTTTTATTCGGCCTTTAGTTCCGTGCGGGAAAAGAACCATCTCGTCACCAATTTTGGCTGTCCCAGAAACCGGAATACCGGTAACTACCGTGCCGTAGCCCTTGACAGAGAACGTCCGCTCGACCGACAATCGAAATACACCGTCGGCTCTCTTCGGTTTAATAGTGCCGACGAGCTCTTTAAGGGCCTCGTAAAAGGCCTCGAATCCCTGGCCTGTTATGCTGGATACCGGAAGAATCGGGGCGTCCTCCAGGAATGTGCCCGCAAGAAAATCTTTGACTTCGGCAGTAACAACCACAAGCCGGTCCGGCTCGATGCAATCTACCTTCGTCAAAGCTACGATGCCGTGCTTGACACCAAGCAGTGTGAGGATATCAAGATGTTCACGCGTTTGCGGCATAACACCGTCATCGGCGGCAATAACAAAAATAGCGCCATCAATACCACTTGCGCCAGCGACCATCGTTTTTATGAAATTCTCATGGCCGGGAACATCAACGATACCAACTTCAAGGCCGGAAACCGTACACGGTGCAAATCCGAGGTCGATAGACATTCCACGTTCCTTTTCTGCCTTGAGCCGATCGGTGTCGCATCCGGTTAGGCATTTTATGAGGGCCGTCTTGCCGTGGTCTATGTGACCGGCAGTGCCAAGTGTAATGTTTGTTTGTTTTGTCCCCATAGGCCTTACTGTCTTTGTCCGAGAATCTCGAGCAGTGCTTTGATAAGTATCTCATCTTCCCCGTCACGAAGAGTCCTGGGGTCGATGAGGACCTGGTCGTTCTGGATGCGAGTAAAAATCGGCGTTCTATAGCAGCGAAGCTGCTTGGCAAGTAAATCCGCACTGATTTTTTGCGGGCTCACCGCTACAAGCGTTGTTGCCAGGTTCTGCATAGGCAATGAGCCGCTGCCCATCTGCGAAAAGCCGGGGATAGTCGAGACAGCCGTGTCAGAGACACTCTTATTCAGCTGAGAAGCTAAATGTGTGGCTGTCTTGGTGATTTCGGAGGCATCGCGCATAAGCATTTGCAGAGTGGGGACCTGACTAAGGGCAATTGATTCGTCGAGGAAGAGTTTCAAGGTCGCTTCCAGCGCCGCCAGGGTAAGCTTTCCGACGCGCACGATTCTGGCAAATTGATTCTTTCGTATGGCCTCTATAAGTTTGGCTCTGCCGAGGATGATTCCTCCCTGAGAGGCGCCCATCAGCTTGTCGGCGCTTGAAGTGACGATGTCGGCTCCTTTACTAATCGACTCTGTCAGAGTCGGTTCGGGTTCAAATCCGAAACGAGAAAAATCTATGAGCGCTCCGGAGCCGACATCATCAATCATAATCAGTTCATGTGCGTGTGCGATTTCAACGAGTTCATCGAGCGGCACTTCCGAGGAAAATCCCTGGATTTTGTAATTGCTTGGATGCACACGTAGAATTGCAACGGTGTTTTCAGTAATGGCATGGGCGTAGTCATGAGCATGTGTCCTGTTGGTGGTCCCGACCTCAACGAGCCTGGCCCCGCTAAAAGCCATAACATCCGGCAGGCGGAATGAACCACCGATTTCAACGAGCTGGCCGCGAGAGACAATAACTTCTTTACCTTTGGCAACAGTATTTAACACAATAAAGGTGGCAGCGGCATTATTATTGACAACAGTCGCCGCCTCGGCACCGGTTAGCTGCTGCAGAAGCCACTCGATACCCTCATCACGTTTTGAACGTTTGCCGGTTTCAACACCCAGCTGGAGCAATGAATATCCGGACAGTTCGTCCTGAATCTGTCGCAGCGCCTGTGAGGGAAGGACTGCACGGCCGAGGCCTGTATGCAAAATGATGCCCGTTGCGTTGATGACCCTGCGATAGTGCGGGCTGGTAATTGCTTTGAGATGTCGCTTGGTGTCAGCTATGATTCTTTTGCGAATTGCCGCTTTATCTATCTCGGTCGGTTTTTGGGCAATAAGAAGTTTTCGCAGCTCGTCAACAGTTTGACGAATCGAATCGGCCACGACTTCTCTACCAACGCCGGTAATATAGCTTTCCAGGTCTGGATCTTTCAGGAGGGCATCCACCGCGGGCAGTTTTCGCAACAATTGTTCACTCTGCTTTTCCATAAGTTACCTTTAGTTTTACAAAACGGGAATCGTGAGGACGAACAATACAAAACCTATTCTACTTCATCCATAAAAAAAAGCAAGCGGTTTGCAAAACAGCTTATCATGTGGGTTTTTTCTGGATATTTGGGACCATCTCTGTATAATATAATCATATTACGAGATTTGGCGATTTTTTGGATGCGGAGTCAACATTATGAAAAAGGCCATCGTCATCATATTGCTTGCGTTGGCCGTTATTGTGGTGTGCGTCTGTTTTCTTTTACACAAAGCCCAAGTACCTGCCAAAGAAGGCATATGCAAGCTGGAATTCAAGGCCGCCAAAAATTCTGAATCAGTGCCAAGCTTAGCCCATCAATACCAGTTGCCAATTTCCGAAAAGCTCTCGCAGTTAAAGGACCTGCCTAAAGGTCTCTCCCAAGATTGTAAGTATTTTGTCGCTAAATTAGCGGACAGGGACATTCCGGTAATCCTGGACTCGCCTGAGAACCCGTATCATTCCATGCTGTATGTGGACACGAATGCTGACGGTTACTTTTCGAACGAAAAGAGCTATGCCGCCAGGCCTGCAGAAGAGCGCGGTTTGGTCTACAGATATGGTCCAGTCCCACTTGAGTTTGACACGGCTGAGAGCAAAGTAAAGACAGAATTTTACGTTATGACTCGCCGCGGGAGGTACCTGATGTTTTATCCAACGGGGTATCAGGTCGGTGAGATTGACTTGGGCAGGAACACTTACAAGGTGGCAGTTATTGACGGTAACTTTGATGGACGATACGATAAATTATTCTCACCTCCCGTCGTAGATTTTTACAGGCCTGGATGCGACCTGTTTGCGATTGATCGCAACGGCGATAATATATTAAGCTCGGAACATCTGGAGGTTATGCCCCTTGGCAGGATGATAAGAGTGCGAAATGCCTACTCTGACATCTATTACAGCATTGACATTGCTACGGGCGGAAGTTCTCTTGGATTGAAGAAGGTCGAGCCGGAATTTGGGACACTTGACCTTGGCGGTGCACATGTACAATTTCAGCTTTGGTCTGATGCCGCGCGCCAAATATTAAGCGGTCCTCCCGGAAAAAACTGGAAGCTCCCGATAGGCAGGTACATGGCATTGCCAATAGAATTCAGACACGTAGATACTTCCGGGAATCGATGGATCTTTAGAAGCACCCGAGAAACGGGAAAGCTGAAAAACTTCGAAATTAGACCAGGTCAGACAACTGCGTTCAAAATCGGCCCGCCATTTTCAACAAAGACATCCGTGGAGCAAAGAGACAGAATCGCCTTTGTTGGTTTTGATCTGGAGGGACAATCCGGAGTGCTGTACAGACCCGGAGCAAGAAAGGGCAGGACGACGATCCCTGAACCGAAATTCAAGATCATTGACGAGGCGGGTAAGGTCGTTGGTTCCGGGCAGTTCGAGTATGGCTGAGGCGGCGTCTGCCGGTACTCGTGGCGAGTGCCAGAGGATTTAAAAGGCAAGTTTAAGGTGCAGGTAAATATGGACCTAGGGCTACTTGAAGTAAAGCAGGATGAAACCTGGCACGTGATAGAGTAACGAAGTTGTTCCATCAGTTTTAGTGAGCGAAGAGAAAAACTTTTTTACTTAATCGGTGATGAAAAGCAAGCAGCCCGCGCTCATTCAATCTACAATTTTGCCGTTTTTTTGGTATACATTATGTCAAATTAGTGTAGAATAAATATGTGCTGCAGTGCTTCGCGGCCTCATATGAGCGGAGTAAGTCTTATGAAAAAAACCATTGTTATCATATTGCTGGCGCTGGCCGTTATTGTAGTGTGCGTATGTTTTCTTGCCTACAAAGTCCTATTGCCTGCCGAAGAAGGCAAGGCCAGGCTAAGATACCAGGAAGTCGATATATCGGAATCTACAATATACTTTGCCTGTCAGGTTCAGGGCAAGCTCTCGGAAAAACCGGCTCAATTCAAAGACCTGCCTGAGAAAGTATCCAATCGAGTAAATTATTTTCTTGCAAAAATAGCCGATAGAGAAATTCCACTGATAATAGACCGCGGGAGGAAATCCAAGCTTTATCTGGATACAGATGCTGACGGTTATTTATCTGATGAAAAAGGATTCGCCCCTAAAAAAGTTTACACACCCAAGACCATTAAAAAACGTTTGTTTGGCCCTGTGGATTACCACAGATTCGGCCCCATATCAGTGAAGTTCGAACAGGCTGCTGAAAAGTTTGCTCAGCAGATTTATGTTTTTACTCGTGACAGTTACATGAGACGTCTTATCTTATGTCCGGCGTTCTACCGCAAGGGTAAGGTTCTGCTGGGTCAAAATATCTATGAGGTGGCGATGGTCGATGGCAACTTTGATGGTAGATACGGTAAAATATTTTCGCCACCGGTCGAAAATGTCTGGAGGCCCGGATGTGACTCGTTTGCAATCGACCTGAATCGCAATGGGAAATTAGATTTCGATTTTTACCATCACTCAGAGCTAATGCCTCTTAGTAGAATGGTCAAGGTGGGAAATTCTTATTACAACATTAATATTGCTGAAGGTGGAACATTTCTTGAACTTAGTAAAATCCAGCCCGAATTTGGAACACTTGATCTTGGTAACGAAAATGTGAAATTGAAACTTTGGTCCGACACCGCACATCAATACATATCCAACTTCAAGAACAATATACTGATTCCCGCAGGTAGATATAAGGCCCTTTTTGTCGAGTTGAGCCAAATAGACTCCGAAAGAAATACATGGACTTTTACAAGCTATAGTGATACGGGAGCTCTTTGCGATTTTGAAATTAGTAAGAACGAAACAACTTCATTCAAAATCGGGCCTCCATTTCAAATTAAGACAACTTCACGACGAGCCAGGAGCAATGTGTTAATTGGTTTTAAACTTGAGGGACAGGCTTCAGAGCAGTATAGACCCAATGTGATAAGAAATGGCATACGAACTTCTCCGCCATTGTTTAAGGTTATTGATGAAGCCGGAGATGTTATTGAATCCGGCCGTTTTGAATACGGGTGAGGCGGTCTCTGTCGGTACTCGTGGCGGGTGCCAAAAGATTTCAAAGGCAAGTACAAGGTGCAGGTTGATATGAACCTTGGGCCGTTTGAAGTAAAACAGGACGAAACCCGGCACGTGATAGAATAGAAGTGAAATGCATACTTTAGCAGGACTTTTTTATTTGAAAATTTTTATCTAATTTGAAATAATATGTAGTATCTATGCGAAAAGTTCAAAAGAGGTAGCAGAGATATGAAGAAGAGAGATATGTGGATTTCTGTTGCGATTATAGCAGCAGCGTGTCTGGCATTTTACTTCTATTCACAGCAGAAAGGGTATATAAAAATTGATGGCTCCGGCGCCGAGCTGCAGCTTGGCAGCGGCTTGTTCAGCACAACAAAAATAACGTCAGGGCTAACACCTGTTGCACTGCGTGCGCGAGGATACAGACCTAAGCGACTATCCGTATCAATGAAGGAAAACGGCAACACGTGGCGGATTGACAGCCGGGGCCCGTGGGGAGAGCTGTCAAGAGTCGAGGTGAAAAACGACGAGACAACGGTCCTCAAACTCGGCCCACCGCTGCTGATTAAACCCAAAGTGCACCAAAGCGGTTCTCGGGCCTCAATAGATTTTTCGATTATCGGTCAGGGCGGTGAACACTACGGAAATTCGATAATGAAAAACAATCGGAGAGTTTCTGCGCCAAAATTGAAAATCGTTGACGAAACTGGAACGGTACTTGCCTCGGGTAAATTCGAGTATGGATGAGGCGGCACCTGCCGGTACTCGTGGCGAGTGCCAAGCGATTTCAAAGGCAAGTACCAAGTGCATGTAGATATTGACTTGGGGCCGTTTGAAAGAAAAATGGAGGAAACCTGGCACTTGATAGAGTAAAGAGATTGAGCCACGAGCACCGGCGGGTGAAGAGAAAAATTTCTCTTCCCCGCCTTTTTTATTGGAACAAAAACAAAACAAGGCAAAGACTAAAGGGGGAAAAGAAATGGAAGAAACCTGAAAGTAGGAAAAGTCGGAAATGTTAAAGTGAGAATGACAAGGGAAAAGATTTGTTTGAAGGAGTATTTACGATGGAAACGTTACCTGTAACAAGAACCGTTCTGGCTGCTTTGCTGGTGTTTGTGGTGTGTTTGCCTGCGTCGATAATTGCAGGGCCGCCTTTGCCGACTCATAATGTTGAAGGCAACAGCGGCGTGTTCATTACCAATACGGCTTATCTGGCAAATCCGCCTGAAGAAGGTGCTGTGTTTGGGCGGCCCAGCTTCTCAACCAGCTTCGCGGCGATAGGGCAAAAGGATTTTGAATCTTTCGCGGTGACAGAGAATATTTATGGTAGGATAGAGCTTGGCTATGCACTGGAACGTATAGGATTAGGGGACTGGCCGGACGATGTCAAGGCAGCAACAGGATATAATGTTGATAGCCACGCCTTGCTGCACAATTTCAATACCCGGCTGATGGTAGTCGAGGAAGGCGGCTTCGGACGCGACTTGATGCCGGCCATAACCTTAGGCGCTCATTTTAAGTGGCATGAAAATCTGGGTGATATCAACGAACAACTGCAGGGGACTTGTGATATGCTTGGTGCTGACCACGATTTTGGAACAGAGTTTACCGCTGTCGCGAGCAAAACAATAGCTGATTGGCTGCCCCGCCCGTTTATTGTATCAGCAGGTCTGCGTAATGGTGATGCAATACATACAGGGCTGCTTGGTTTTGCAGGTGAACGGAGAACAACCTTTGAAGGCAGCATTATCTACTTCCTTACCGACAAGCTGTTATTGGCAAGTGAGTATCGGCAAAAGTCTGACTTGCTGGACGAGTGCATCGTGGCAGGCAAGCATCTGATTAAGGAGGAAAACGACTGGTGGGATATTTGCCTGGGCTATGTGGTCAATGACCATTTGACGGTTGCAGTAGGTTACGCCCACTTCGGCAATGTGCTGAACCACCGTGAGGACAATGTATGGGCAGTTCAACTAAAATATGAATTTTAGGGAGAACTATTATGAAAACTATGGATAACATCGGTCTAAAGGAGGTTCAAGCTGTTTACAGCGGTCCCGAAGGCCAGCTCTGGGAATTGATAATGGGAGAGCAGATTCACATTGGCGGCTTTGTTTCATCGATGGACCTTGCCGAAAAAGCTGACATCGGTTCAGGTATGAAAGGTGTTGACCTCTGCTGCTGCAACGGAGCAGGGATGCGCTTTCTGGTGCGTTTCCGCGATGTGGCACAGATGCATGGCGTAGATGCAACCGAAAAGGTCGTCGAACAGGGACGTCTTCGATGTAAGCAAGAGGGACTGTCCGACAAAATTAAATTCACCCTTGCCGATGTCTGTGACAGTGGGCTTGAAGATGCAGGCGCGTGTTTCGTCTGGGGAGAAGACGCATGGTGCTACGTTGTCGATAAGGAAAAACTGATTTGTGAAGCAGCACGTATAGTCAAGCCGGATGGAGTGATTGCTTTTACCGATTGGATTGAGGGAAAAGCAGGACTTAGCGATGCCGAAGCAGAGCGGTTTTTGACTTTTATGAAGTTTCCAAATGTACAAAACCTTGAAGGTTACAGCGATTTGCTCGAGGCGAGCGGTTGTGAGGTGATTACAGCTGAAGATACCGGCAGATTCGGGCCATACGTCGCCCTGTACCTCAATATGCTTAATATGCAATTAACGTATGACGCCTTGAAAATTATCGGCTTTGACAGCGAATTGATGAAGTCGAT
>CAYGBH010000032.1:0-18351 GCA_964348055.1 uncultured Pirellulales bacterium | reverse complement strand
ACCAGCGGCATAAGGAATTTCGCGGGCTTCATAGCGTATGATTCGATACTGGCACCTGCCATTTTGGTAACATCGGGCCGGCCCATAGACTCACGATACTGTTTGTCCAACTTCACCCTGTGAAGCAAATGGTCTCCATTGAGCTCGGCAATAAAAGACCCCTGCTCGTTTGCGAAGGCGATTACCCGCGGGAAACAGTCACCAACGGCGCAGCATACAGGTTTCAAATCAGCGTCAAAAAAGGCCAATGAACTATACCAGAAGGCAGGTATTCCGTGCTTGAAAAGGTAGCTGCCGTCAAAAGGGTCGCAGACGACAAAGTGCTTTTTTGCTTTTGCTTCGGGGTTTATCTCAACTTCGCCGGCCTCTTCGGAGAGAAACGTAAAGGGTGTGCCCGATTCTTCGAGGCGCTTCCAATAGCCGTTCTCAACGTCCTTGTCGACCTTGAGGATGTCGGGGTCCCAGCTTTTGTACTCGCCGAGCCTTTTTTCGACCGTTTCGCCGCCGATGTTCTGGTCGCTCAATTTCTTAACCGTATCAAGCGCTTCAGCAACACAAGCGAGGTTAAAAGCGGTCAGTTTGCCCTCTGATTTCCAGTTTTTTAGCCTTTTTGCAAAGATTTCGTCCTGCATTAAATTAGACCTCCAAAAATTAAGATTCCCCACACAACCACATTGAAATCAACTCTTTAAAGATACTATACTCGAATTGTGTTCGGATGCCAAGGGCGAATATCCGGATTATTTATCACAGGATTCACGAGAGACAAATTCATCGCCTTTTCACTTTACAGAAACATCCAGCCTTGTTAGAATGCGATTGCTTTGACTTATCGAATATTACGCGTGGTGCTTGATACGCCGAACGCAATACGAAAAATGGCTGGCAAAATAATCATCGATACCGAACGGTGCAAAGGCTGCGGTCTGTGTATGGTAGTATGCCCGAAGAGCAGCATCGTCATCTCTAAGAAATCCAACAAGAACGGTTACTTCCCGGCCCGGGCAGCCAACACCGATTGCACAGGCTGCTGCTTGTGTGCCATCATCTGTCCGGAGGCCATAATCGAGGTATATCGGGACCAGAGCGATAAAGTCGACATAGTTGCCAAGCCAGGCAAAAAGGGTAAGCCAAATCTCGTTAAAGAAAAGGCATAAGCGCCGTTAAATAGCAAGCATCTAACGAGGTAAATGAAGTAGTTCGGTTATTAAAAGATGAGGAAAAATGGACGAAAGGGTAAAATCCTTGATAAATCGAATAAAAGCACATCTGATAAAGATATATGGGGATAATATCAAAAAGGTCATATTATACGGTTCTTATGTAAGGGGTGAGGCTACGAGGTATTCAGATATTGATGTGCTTGTACTCGTTGACCAGTCCCTAAATCCTTTTGAAGTCAGAGAAAGCTTGAGCGACCTTCTATTCGACATACTTCTTGAAGAAGGTGAACTTATTTCAGTCATAGCAGTTCCCGAACATCTCTTTGAGAATTACAATTCTCCATTTATGCTCAATGTGAAAAAAGAGGGGGTGATAGCTTGAAAGAAATACGGGATTTGATAAAGAAATCTGAGAAATTTCTAATCACAGCCGAACAGGCCCTGAACATCGAAGATTATGATTCCTGTGTTTCACGATGTTATTATGCGATGTTCTTCTTGGCAGAAGCCGTGCTTCTTACTAAAAATTTGAGTGCTTCCTCTCACAAAGGCGTAATAAGTCTGTTTGGAGAGCATTTTGTAAAAACAAAAATTTTTGAGAGAAACTTGGGAAAAGCACTTAATGATGCCTATGATAAAAGACTGGTTGGGGATTACGGTGTAGGTTTTACAGTTAATGAGCAAGAAGCAAAAGATTTGTTAGAAACAGCCCAGAATTTTGTCAAGAAGTTGAAAATTTATCTTAAAAAAGGATAAAAGGGGGATAATATTACCATAGATTCCCGCTGGAGTTTACCCCGTACCGCGATGCGGGGCGGGAATAACAAAAAGGAACAAGTGTGGATGAACGGGTTCTAATGTGTGGCAATGAGGCCCTTGCCGAGGCGGCCATCATTGCCGGCTGCGAGGCCTATTTCGGCTATCCAATTACGCCGCAAAACGAAATCGCCGCCTATATGTCCAGAAGAATGCCGGAGGAAGGCCGCGTCTTCGTGCAGAGTGAGAGCGAATTGGCCGCAATCAATATGGTATTTGGAGCTTCAGCCACGGGCAAAAGGACTATGACAAGCTCATCCAGTCCCGGCATCAGTCTGATGCAGGAGGGTATAAGCTATCTTGCGGGAGCTGAGCTGCCGGCGGTGGTGGTAAATGTAATGCGAGGCGGGCCGGGCCTGGGTAACATCGCACCATCACAATCTGATTACTTCCAGGCCACTCGCGGCGGCGGACATGGTGACTATCGAACCATTGTGTTCGGCCCATCGAGCGTACAGGAGCTGGTCGATTGTATGCCGCTGGCGTTCGACTTGGCTGACCAGTATCAAATGACCGTTGTCGTTTTGGCCGATGGCATCCTGGGCCAGATGATGGAGCCGATAGTCCTGGAGAAACAACCAGGCAGGGAGCTACCTCCCAAAGATTGGGCCCTGACCGGGGCCAAAGGCAGAGAGCAAAACATTGTCCGTTCTCTATGGCTCCCTGAGGGAACGCTGGAAAAACACAACTATAAGCTGCAGGCCAAGTATGAGCAGGTGCAAAAAAATGAAGTGCTCTGTGAAGAATACGCCCTTGACGATGCCGAAATCGTAGTGGTTGCTTACGGCGTCGCAGCAAGAATCGTCCGCAGTGCGGTAACCAGGGCAAGAGAAGAAGGAATCAAGGCCGGCTGGATACGCCCTATCACCCTGTGGCCGTTTCCCACAGAGCAAATCAGCAAGGCCGCTGAAGAATTTCGCATCTTTCTAACCGTGGAAATGAGCAACGGCCAGATGGTTGAAGACGTAAAACTGGCCGTGGCTGGAAAAGCACCGGTATTATTTTACGGCCGACCCGGCGGCGGCGTGCCAACCGTCGACGAGATTCTGGACAAAATCAAACAATTATCTATACCGGCAAGAATCTGAGAAAATGGAAGCAGTATTTACGCGAACACCTACTTATAAGGATTGCCCAACGCATTATTGTCCCGGATGCGGCCACGGGATTGCTCATCGACTGATAGCCGAGACGATCGATGAGCTGGACATTCGCGACCGCACCATCGGCATAGCACCCGTAGGATGCGCGGTGTTAGCGTATAATTACCTTGATGTAGATATGGTCGAGGTCGCGCACGGCAGAGCGCCGGCTGTCGCTACGGGTATGAAAAGGACCAATCCGGATAAAATAATATTCTCATATCAAGGAGACGGCGACCTGGCAGCGATTGGAACTGCCGAGATTATCCATGCCGCTCACAGAGGTGAACAAATAACAGTTATTTTCATCAACAACGCCATCTTCGGAATGACGGGCGGCCAGATGGCGCCGACGACCGTTCTCGGTCAGGTAACAGCAACAACGCCGCAGGGCCGAGAGGCCGCCGGTGAGGGTTTTCCGCTGCAAATATCCGAATTATTGGCACTATTGCCGGGCGCAATTTATGTTGAGCGCTGCGCGCTCAGCGGCGCAGCCGGCGTCCGCAAAACCAAAAAAGCTATCAAACATGCGTTCGAGCTGCAAGCGGACAGCGCCCAAGGCCTCTCGCTTGTTGAGCTGCTAAGCCCCTGCCCTACTTACTGGCGAATGACCCCAGCCAAGGCGATGGAGTGGATCGAAAAGGAAATGACAAAAGTTTTCCCGCTGGGACGCTTAAAAGGTTGAAAATGACGGCAAATGACTTTTACGAAGAAGTTGTCATCGCCGGCTTCGGCGGACAGGGAATTATGCTAACCGGCAAATTGCTGGCCCAGACGGCGATGGAGCAAGGCCTCGAGGTAACCTATATGCCCTCCTACGGCGCCGAGGTTCGGGGTGGTACCGCCAATTGTATGGTTGTTCTCGCAGATGAGCCTATCGCCTGCCCCGTGGTCGGCAAGCCCGATTCGCTGATTGTAATGAACAAGGCCTCGCTGAACAAATTCGCACCCCGTCTTAAAACCGGTGGACTGTTAATAATGAATAGCTCCCTGATCGACACCGAGCCGCAACTGGATGATTCAATCGAGATAATTACGGTGCCGGCCGACGAATTAGCCGTTGAATTGGGCAGTCATAAAAGTGCCAACATGGTAGCCCTTGGCGCGTATTTACAAAAGCGAGGTCATCTTACCCCCGATGCAGCGGCGCAGGCTCTGCCCGATGTCCTTGCCAAAAGGTATCATAAAACATTGCCGGTCAACGCCGAAGCTCTACGCAGAGGCGCTGAATTTGTCAAAGCCTCTTGCGCGTCTCAAACAAAGAAGTAATATCTGAGCCTTACGCGAAAGAAACAACTCAGGTCGCTAAATAACTTGCATAAATAGCTGTGAGCCCTTACAATATACAAAGTGGGAAAAGACAAGATATAATCTGAGAAGAGGAAGATAATAATGGCCAAACGAACAAACACGAAAAAACCTAAGGCAATCTGCAGCTTTTGTGGCAGGTCGGCGACCCAGGCTGATACGCTCATAGAGGGCCCTAACAAGGTCTTTATCTGTCCGGAATGCGTCGAGCTGTGCCACAACATCATCCGGCAGAACCGCAAACAAACCAGCAGCAGTGTTAGTCTCAAAGAAATGCCAAAGCCTAAAGAAATAAAAGAATATCTGGACCAATACGTAATCGGGCAGGAACACGCCAAAAGATATCTTTCTGTTGCGGTGCATAATCACTATAAACGGCTTTTGCATAGCGATAGTAACGACAGCGATATTGAGATAGACAAATCCAACGTTCTTTTGATTGGCCCGACCGGCTCAGGTAAAACGCTGCTTGCCCGCACCCTTGCCCGCAAACTGGAAGTGCCGTTCGCAATATGCGATGCAACCACTGTTACCGAGGCCGGGTACGTCGGCGAAGATGTTGAAAATTTCCTGCTGCGCCTGCTGCAGGCCGCTGACTATGACATAGAAGCCGCACAGCGAGGCATCGTCTATATCGATGAAATAGACAAGGTCGGCAAAACGTATCAGAATGTTTCAATCACCCGCGACGTCTCCGGAGAAGGCGTCCAGCAGGCTTTGTTAAAGATGCTCGAAGGAACTACTGCCAACATCCCCCCGCAGGGCGGAAGAAAGCATCCGGAACAATCCTACATACAAATCGATACGACGCAGATACTTTTTATATGCGGTGGAACTTTTGTGGGTCTGGAAAATATCGTCAAGAAGCGAATCGGCAGAAAAATGATAGGCTTCAATTCGGAACTGTCCGGCAGAACCGACGAAAAAACAGAGTACAGCGACATAATCGGACAGGTCATACCGGAAGATATCATCGAGTATGGAATGATTCCTGAAATGGTGGGCAGACTCCCGGTAATTACCACACTCGGCGCACTCGATGAAGATGCGCTTATAGACATACTAACCAAGCCTAAAAATGCCCTGTGCAAGCAGTATCAAAAATTCTTCGAGATGGAAAATGCCGAGCTTAAATTTACGGACGATGCCTTACATGCGCTGGCCCAAAAAGCCCTCGAGCGCGACACTGGCGCCAGAGCATTGCGTTCGATTACCGAGGAGCTGATGGTTGATTTAATGTACCAGCTGCCCGAAGAGCCCAAACCCGCAAAATATGTAATTACCGGCGACATCATCGAGAGAAAGGCAGAATTGTTCACAGCAAAAAAGAGAGCCAAAAAAGAATCAGCATAAGCTCGTGATTTGTGGTCTGTGTCTCACGGTGTTAGTTACTTTTATAAAACAAGGTAAAAAAGCGAGATTAGATATGCTGCCTGATTCTAAAGCGATTGAATCACTTGTGCAAAAAATCGTCGAAGTTGTACATCCGCTAAAGATAATCCTTTTTGGTTCATCTGCCCGAGACAAAGCGGATCAAGAGAGCGACATTGATGTCCTGGTAGTGATGCCCGAAGGTACTCATTGCCGACGGACTGCACAACTATTGTATCGGCAAATTAGAGGGTTAGGGGTTCCTTTTGATATTTTGGTGGCAACACCAAGTGCCTTAGAAAAGCATAAAGATAATATCGGCTTGATTTATCGAACTATACTACAAGAAGGAAGAGAAATATATGCCCCATGAAGGTCATTTTCCAGGCAGCCCGGCTGACTGGCTACGTTATGCCTTCAGCGATTTAGAGCTTGCTCGCGCGAGACGGCCTTCCAAGGTTTTATTCGAAGGACTCTGTTTTCATGCTCAACAAGCGGCAGAAAAGGCGCTGAAAGCAATACTGATTGCTCAGAGCGTTCCCCCTCCAAAAACTCATAACATCAGAACGCTCTTGGATCTTTTGCCGCAAGAGGTCATTGTACCAGAGGAAATAGAAGATGCAGCGAGCCTTACCGACTATGCTGTTACAAGCCGTTACCCTGGCGACTTTGAGTCTGTCGATGAAGAAGAATACAAAGAGGCCGTAAGATTAGCAGAGACCGTTGTTCTCTGGGCGGAAAGAATTATCCAATAGCGAAGAAATGATACCACTTAAAGGGGAAATTGTGGGGGACATATGGACAAAGCTCGCGCACGCAGAAATCGGACGATAACGCTCAGCCCGGCAGAAAAAGAATTTTACAGCAAGAATCTGATTCACATTTCCAAAGCTGCATATATAAACACTATCGAAGACAAAATAGTAAACCAGGACATTTTCCAGGTACTTGGTTTTTTGCCGAATAGCTTCGCTGATTTACTGATATTGGACCCGCCTTATAATCTTACCAAGACCTTCGACTCGACCACCTTCAGGAAAACGAGCATCGCAAAATACGCCGAGTGGTTTGAGAACCTGCTGATTAAGTTGCTGCCGACACTTAAGAGTACCGCGTCGGTCTATGTATGCTCTGAATGGCATTCATCAACAACAGTCCACCTTGTTTTAGAAAAGCACTTGAAGGTGAGAAACCGCATCACCTGGGAGAGAGACAAAGGCAGGGGTGCAAAAAGAAACTGGAAGAATGCTTCGGAAGATATTTGGTTCGCCACTGTTTCAGATGATTATGTGTTCAATGTAACTGACGTAAAGCTCAAGCGCAGAGTCCTGGCACCTTACACTGATACCAATGGTGCACCAAAAGACTGGCAGGCTTCATCTGCCGGCCAATTCCGCCTGACACATCCGTCAAATTTGTGGAACGATATTACAGTGCCCTTCTGGTCGATGCCGGAGAACACCGACCACCCTACACAGAAACCGGAAAAACTATTAGCGAAACTTATTCTGGCAAGCACAAATGAAAACGACTTTGTTTTTGACCCTTTTATGGGCGTCGGAAGCAGTCTCGCGGCTGCCAAAAAGCTTAATCGCAGATTCCTCGGAGTTGAAATCGAAAAGGAATACTGCCTGCTCGCCGCCAAACGTCTCCACTTAGCCGAGCTTGATACAGCAATTCAAGGATATCAGGATGGCGTATTCTGGGAACGAAACACGCTCAACGCGCAGAAACAAAAGATAAAGAGGTCGTCTACCGATTCATCGATACAGCCGAAAAACATCCCTTTTTTTATTCTTCGACCCTGACCAAGGAATGAATCGGCGCCAGCAAATTATAAAGAAGTACCACATCGCCGTTATGCAGGCGGATACACCCTTGCGACTCTGCGGTCCCTATTTGCTCCGGGTCCTTTGTGCCGTGAATGGCAAAGCCGGTCCTGCCTTCGGCCCCGCCCTCAATACCGTCCAGCCCTATCCATCTCGAGCCCAAAGGGTAATCCGGGTCTTCAGGGTAATATGTTTTACCACTAATTGGATCCGTCCAGACAGGCTTCACCAGCTTTCCCCCCTCTTTGACACGCCAAAGTCCTGTCGGTGTTTCCATATCAGGCTTGCCCAGACCCACAGGAAAACTTCGAACGAAAGTGTTCTGAAGATACAAATCCATCGTAAACATCGAACGATATACCTTCGCATGGAACGGGCCGTTAATGACCTTTATCCTCTCTCCCGCTCTCAGTCCTTCGGGGCGGCTGATATTGTTAATCTTCATAATAATCTCGTAGGGCACCTTAAACCGCTCGCCGATTCTTCTAAGTTGCTCACCTGGCTTGACCTGCACACTCTCACAAAGCCTGTCCTGGGGGAAAAATCGTCTGCTAAACAGCCATTGATCAGCAAGCTCGGAGAGCTGGTCCTTCACAAATGCCCGCTGTTGGCCGCTCATGGGCATTCGTAGGGCCTCATTTAACCTCTCACGTGCGTCTATAATCCTGCTGGGCTTTTCGCCAAGCAGCGCCATGGCTTCGGCAATTAGCTCGGCCGCCTCGGGATTAGGTTCAACAACCGGCTCCAGCTCAATTTTTGGCAAATTCGGTTCCAGTACAGGCACCGGCTCCGGCGGTGACTCTGGCACCAACTCTGGCTCCGGCTCTGCCTCCGGCTCCGGCTCCAAACGTGGCTCCGGCTCGGTAACCGAATACAATCCTGTTTCGGTCGTTTCCGGCACATCGGCCTCGGATGGAACCTCAACAGTTTCGCCTTTATCCTCATCTCTGCCGAAAGGATTAGAGCCATAAATAAAAGCAATTATTACGGCAGTAATAAGCAAAATCAAAATGGTATATACCCAGCTTTGTGTTCTGTTTCTTCGCCTACCTTGCGCGCTGCGAGGATAACGAGCCATTTTTTATTCTCCTTTCCGGTCATTGGGCTGCCGCCTTGCGGGGCCCATTAAAATATATTACACCCTCATCAGTCACTAAAAAATCTACCGGCTCATCAAGCTCTGTCACCGGTATCGACTCAACAATCTGCTCTGCAAAAGCAAAGCCGCATCTGGCAGCCCTAAGTTCCTCGTTAGCGAAAAACCTGTCGTAATAGGAGCTGCCTCGGCCAAGCCGATTGCCTTTTCTATCGAATCCTACCGCCGGTGTAACCACCAAATCAATCTCTTCAAACGGCATTGGCAGGCCTGCTATCGGATTTCGCAGACCGGAAGCTCCCGTTGAAAAACCCGTTTCCAACGAGTTTATCTGCACCGCTATCATATGCCTTTGCTGCCAGGAAATCTTCGGCACCACTACTGTTTTGCCGAGCTGCCAGGCGTGAAGTATAGCCTCGGAAGTGTCGACCTCGTGCGGCAGGGACAAATACATCATAACCGTCGATGCACTTTGAAATTGAGATGTCGAAACCAAATTCTGGCATGCTTTTCGGCTTTTTTCGTCCCTTTGCTCCGAGGGTATGGCAAGTAAGCAATTCTGTAACTTGTGGCGCAACTCACCCTTGTCCATTTAGCTACTCCTCTTTACGGCCTTGATTACCCCCCAGCATCAAGTTTACTACTTTGTATCAAGCTTTGCAGCTTTTGTAAATAACGCTTAATATTTTTTTCACATCCGCTGTCTTTCGGTATATAGTATTTTTTCCTCATCGCCGCCGGAAGGTATTCCTGCAGCACAAAGCCATCCTTAAAATTATGCGGATACTTGTAGTCAGCACCGAAACCCAATTTCTTTGCAGCCGCATAGTGACTATCCTTAAGATGCTTCGGCACCGGTTTAGTCGGCTGCTCTTTTACATCGGCCATCGCTTGCCAGATAGCAGAAGCTGCAGCATTCGATTTTGGCGCACAAGCAACATATAACGCCGCCTGCGCCAGTGCCAGTTGGGCTTCCGGCAAACCCACAAACTCAGATATCTGAACGGCTGCCGCAGCCAAAACCGTCGCCATTGGGTCGGCATTTCCCACGTCCTCGGCCGCGCAAACCGCAATCCGCCGGGCAATAAAACGCGTATCTTCGCCGCCCGCCAACATCCGGGCGAGCCAATAGACCGTGGCATCAGGGTCGCTGCCCCGCATACTTTTCTGAAGAGCGCTTGCCAAATCATAGTGCGTATCGCCCGTGCCGTCGTAGTCAATCGTCTTTTGTTGTATCGACTCCTTCGCTACGTCCAGATTAAATTTTATTTTTGCCCTGGGCCTCCGAGCAGCCTGCGATAACACGCCTATCTCAAGGGCTGTCAAGGCCTTTCTGGCGTCACCGTCACTCATCACAGCCAGGAACTTCAGTGCCTTTTCATCGGCCTCGATATCAAATTTGCCAAGCCCTCGCTCGGTATCCTCAATTGCGGTCTTTAGCAATTGCAGAATGTCCTGCTGGCTGAGCGGCTCAAAATGAAACACGGTGCTGCGAGAAACCAACGGCGAAATGACCGAAAAAAACGGATTTTCAGTAGTGGCACCTATGAGAATCAAGACTCCCGCCTCGACATCGTCCAGCAAAACATCCTGCTGAGCACGGCTAAAACGATGAATTTCATCGATAAAAAGGACGGTCCTGGCCCCCCTGGCTGCGAGTCTGTCGCGGGCGGCAGCGATTATCTGCCGAATATCTCTGACGCTGGCCGCCGGTGCACTGAGATAGTGAAATTTGGCCTTCGTGTAATTTGTTATCACTGCCGCCAGTGAGGTTTTGCCGACCCCGGGCGGGCCGTAGAATATCAGACTGCTGAGCCTGTCGGCCTCGAGCATCCTTGTCAGGAGTTTATCGGGCCCAAGAAAGTGCCTTTGTCCGATAAATTCATCGAGCTTTCTCGGTCTTAACCGAACCGCCAGCGGTGCCGCCGAGTCTATATTGGCCTTTTCAGAGCCGCTGAACAGAGTTTTATTGCCCCTTTTTGCACACATCGAGCATATTATATGCTAGATATGCAAAACTGTCGAAAATTTAATTTCTGAGGGTTTTTATACCAGCCTTTCGCCGCCGCTCGGTACCAAAGCCCAAGCAAAAAAATCCAAAAAAAAATTTTTTTTCATTTGATTTGCAGCCACATACCGATAAACTTTTCAGGTAACGAGGTGGGTGGTTTAATCTTATATCAGAGGAAAATTTTTGTGTAGCGTGTGAAGCAAGTTTTAGGTAGAGATTTTAGAAGGAGAAGAACATGAAGAAAGGAATTTTGTTAGCTGCCGCAATCTTGTTGAGCGTGTTGGGCTTTGCCCAGGCACAGGAAGGTGTGTTGAGCGGAACTTTCGACATAACCTTTTTGAGCAGCCATATCTGGCGCGGCTTCGATGTATACCCAAATAACCATGGGGCATATCAAGGCAGCCTTGACCTGGATCTTTACGGTACCGGGCTTGGTGTAAAACTTCTTAGTTCAAGGGCCTTTTCAAAGGGATTCGAAAATGCTGAGGAGTTTGACTTCACATTATATTACGGCAACAATCTCTTTGAAGGCGAAGCTTACGCCCTAGACTACACACTCGGCTGGGTCTATTACAACTACCCGGACCAACCTGTAAAGGCTGCTCACATGCAGGAATTCTTTGCCTCTCTTTCCTTCCCGGATGCCATCCCATTCGGCATTGTTCCAAGCTATACTATTGTTCGTATGTGGCCGGCGAAAAGTTATTCCACGGTCGGCCCCAATGGCGGCTGGCTACATATCATGGGACTTGGTTATGACTGGACGGTACCGGGTCCGCTGCCGGAAATCCCGGAGCAGACTCTTCATCTGTCCCTGGAGCTTGTCTACAACGATGGCGCTGCTCCCGGCTCTGCACCAGGTTTGTTTGTAGACCACGATTGGTCACATGCCGTCCTTGGCGTTTCAACAGAGTTTGACCTTGCTGAGAACATTGCCTTAATACCGGCATTGTACCATCAGCAATCAATGGAAAACACTGTCAATACTGAGGACGAATGGTGGCTTAGCCTGGGTCTGTCGTTTAAATTCTAAAATGACTGCGTAATTTCTTATGATGTCGGCAAAAAGGCCGGTCTTAAAAACCGGCCTTTTTTGCTATGTAGGTGGCAGGCCCATGTACCTGCCCTTAGGGCAACCACGAAGGGTTGTCCCCTGCGCGATACGGCACCTGATGAGGCCCCTAATTCGGGCAGGAGCCAGATCACCAACCAATCAAACAAATCGACGCTAAACCGCCCTGCTGGCCATAAATCTTGCCGTTTCAATCAAGGCTTTTTTAGCATCGCTTTCTTGCAAATCAGCCAACGCCCGCACCGCTCCGGCAACAAACTCCTGGGCCCGGTTGCGCGCATATTCCAAACTGCCATAGCAACTCAATGTCTCGACCAGAGCATCCATATCATATTGTGTGTTTTTTCTCTCGAGATACGAATTTATAACCGCATTTTTTTCTTTTTCGTCCACTACTCTTAGCAAATGTATTACGGCCAAAGTCAGCTTGTTTTTATCAGCATCACTGCCGAGTGTTTTGCCCGTTTTGCTTTCATCACCGACTATGTCGAGCAAATCATCGGTAATTTGAAACGCAATGCCGGCATTCAAACCAAAAGCCGCTAACGACCGGACCTGCGCTTCGGTCCCCTGCGCCAAAAGGCCGCCAAGATAACAGCAGCTGCTAAAAAGAGCAGCACTTTTTTCGGTGATTATGTCAACATACTCCGATTCGCTTAACTGCCAATTCTGCCTTTGAACTATCTGCCTCAACTCCCCTTCGCAGATCCGAATTGTGGCAGCAGCAATTACCCCGGCTACCTGCGGTTCCAACTCGGCACATATTTTGAAAACCCGGCTCAATAAAAAATCACCCAGCAACACAGCGGACTCATTACCCCAAAGACTATTTATCGTTGGCTGTCCCCGTCGTCTTTGCCCTTCGTCTATAACATCATCATGCAACAACGTGGCATTGTGAATCATCTCAACAATCGCTGCAATACGGATGTGCTCATCTGTGATTTTGCCACAGCAGCGGCCGGCAAGCAAAACCAGCCCAGGGCGAATCATCTTGCCGCTACGACCACTGACATATTCGAGCAATCGGTTAATATCCCCCGCCCACTCCTTGCCCGCCGACGAGTTTACCCCTGCGGCCGAACCCGGAGCAGCAGGCACGGTCAATTGCTCATCGATCAGCTCTTTGACTCGGCTTAGCTGGTCATCGATAATCCTAAAAGGGGGGACCATGCTCCCTGTGATACTACCAGTTATGTCGGTATGTGTGCTCATAGTCTTGAGTTTTAAGTTTTGAGTCTTGAGTTATAACTAAACACCAAAAACTCAACACTCATAACTTTTTACCGTGGGCGTATTCAAAGAATTTCTTTCTCAGCAGGCGTGTCACAGGCCCGGGCTTGCCGTCACCGATAACCCTGCCGTCAATCTCGACAATACCGATGACCTCGGCAGCCGTGCCGGTGAGGAAGAATTCGTCGCAAATATATAAATCAAATCTCGTAAGATTTTTCTCAACGATCTCAAGGCTCTCTTCCTTGGCCAGCTTGATAACGACACCTCGCGTTATTCCTTCCAGTGAACCGGCTTCAACCGGCGGTGTATAGATCACGTCGTCCCTGACAATAAAAACGTTGTCACCGGTTGCTTCGGCCACATATCCCTCATGGTTATACATAATCGCTTCGGGCACATTGTTGTCCAGCGCTTCAATCTTGGCCAAGATGTTATTGAGATAGTTCAAACTCTTGACCTGGGGCGGAATCGCCAGCGGATGATTACGAACCGTGATCGCACTGATTACCTTCATTCCTTTTTCATAAAGCTCTTCGGGATAAAGCTGAATATTATCAGCTATGATAAATAATCTGCTATTCTCGCAGATGAGAGGATTCAATCCCAGAGTTCCTACTCCCCGGGTAACCACCAGCCGGATATAGCCGTCAATAACGGCATTAGCTTCGACCGTTTTTTCAACTGCACTGATAAGTTTGCTGCGGCTTATCGGAATCTCAAGGCGAATCACTTTAGCAGATTCATAAAGTCTCTTTATGTGGGCCTCTAATTCAAACACCCTGCCGTTGTAAACACGAATACCCTCAAAGACCCCGTCACCATAAAGCAGACCATGGTCAAAAACAGATATTTTAGCCTCTTCCTGTTCAACAAGTTTGCCATCAAGCCAAATCTTCAACGCCATAAAAACTCCTCGTATATCGTATTTATTCTCTGTATATTTGCTAAATACTATCCGTTATTTTGCCGTCGACCAGAGTTACTATCCGCCCAGCCCTTTGTGCAATCCTCTCATCGTGGGTTACCATTACAATCGTCTGGCCGGCCCTATTCAATTCCTCAAAAACCGTTAAAATACCATTTCCTGTCGCGGAGTCAAGATTTCCCGTCGGCTCATCGGCCAAAAGCAGTCTCGGCTCATTCATCAAGGCCCTGCCGATAGCCACCCTTTGTCTTTCTCCGCCGGAGAGCTGATACGGCTTATGATTGGCCCTGTCATGCAAACCAAGCTGGACAAGCAATTCTCTGGCCCGGCTCTTCGCCCATCCTCGGCACGCAAACCAGCCCACCACGCTCCTCGAAGCCATTACCGGCAGAAAAACATTTTCCAGCACACTTAATTCGTCCAATAGATGATAAAACTGAAACACAAATCCTACCATTTTGTTGCGGAATCTATTCAATTCGCTGCCGCTATGCTGGTTCAAATCCCGGCCCTCAAACTTAACAACACCTTTATCCGGCCTATCCAGCGCACCCAATATATGTAAAAGCGTACTTTTGCCGCTGCCGGAGGCCCCGACTATTGCCACAAATTCGCCTTTCCTTACAGCCAAATCGACGCCTTTGAGCACCTTGACCTCTGTCGCACCCATCCGATAGGATTTGTAAATTCCTTCAGTTTTTAATATAAAATCGTCTTTGCTCATAACTGGCTCACCTGCAAAGTCTCTATCGGTTTCGACTTCGCCGCCTGCCAGCTCGGCAGCAGAGCACCAGCCAGACAGGCAATAATCGCTGAAAGGACAATTACCACCAAGACCCCAAGTTTCATCTGGTTCGGAATATCTCCTATAGCATAAATTGTCCTGTCCCATAGCTGAAAATCAAAATGCTCAAAAAGCCAATTTTCTATCCTGTTTATCTTCCGCAAAAACAACCAGCCGGCAAATAAGCCGACACCAGAACCTAAAAGACCCACTAAAAAAGCAAAACCCGAAAATAATTCGATAATATCTGCGTTCGAAACGCCTATACTCTTCAATATCCCGATGTCTTTACTCTTATGGCTTATAATCATATAAAAAACAACAAAGACAATAAACACAGTTGTAATCCCCACAAAAGCAAACATAACGGTCATCATCGTCTGTTCCTTTTCCATTGCTGCAATAAACGCGCGCCGATAATCTTTCCAGCCTTGCACCGTTACCGTATCCAGCAGGTTCGCTTGTTTCTCGCCGGTCTTTTCCTGCTTGAACTTTTGCCACAGTGAAGCGACCTTTTCACGCCCGGCTTTCAGTTTGACGTTCGGCTTGAACTTTATATGAACAGCGTTGGCTCTCTTGACAGGCCCGGCCATGCCGCAAAGTAATTGGGCCTGTTCAAACGGCAAATAAACCAATGAACTGTCCACCCTCGCTAAACCACTGTGTGAATGGTCGCTATAGTAGAAGGTCCGTGTATTGACCTCCCCCAGTCCCGCCTTGGCCAAAGCACCTTTCGCAGTCAGAGGAAAACAACTCACAGAAAAACCTACCTCGGCAGGGCTGACCGCATAGGTATACCTGCTGTTAGCATCGCGCAGCAGCACCATGTCAATCCCCAACACACAGCCGGGAAGATTCGAGTCATAGGTCGGCTCAAACGCCTTAGCCACATCGTCTTTACGGTAATAAAGCGTTCGGCCAAATCCGGTAGCCTGACTTTGCCTGACCGGATCGAGACCCATAATCTCAACACCATAGCAACGCTGCGAGCCCCTAGTATTTATCAGTGCGTAGCTTTTTATCACAGGCGATACACCTTCGATAAAATCAGTTTCCTCCAGTATCTTCACAAACTCCTCATAGTACGCAAAGCCCACTAATGATTCGGTACCGACGACACAATCCCCCACAAAATCGTGGTTTTTCTGCTTGAAATCGCCCACCAACCCCGTCATTACAGTCATCACTACAACAACGATAAAGACGCAAAGCGCAACCGCCAGCACCGCAAAATATGTTATGCGTCGCTTTATCAAGTACCTTATTGCAAGAATAACCTTATACATATCTTAGCTTTGAGTTTTTAGTGTTGAGTTTTGAGTCAACTAATAACTGAAAATTCAAAACTCAAAACTATTTTTGTTATTCGTATCTTAGAATCTGCACCGGCCTTGTTCTTGCCGCGACAATTGCCGGTATCAACGTTCCGAATGCCGCCGCGACAATTGTCAATAATACAATAGGCAAAGCCAAGCCCCAATTGACCTCGCTGGGTATTTTACTGAACATATACACACTGCTTTTCCACAGCTTTAACCCAAAGATTACCCTTATCCACCCCTCAATCGCATTTATATTTTTTGTAACAATGTATCCCAGGACAACTCCAATACCTGAGCCGAGTATTCCAACACAGGCACCAAAGCCGACAAAAACAAAAGCCACCGAACGGCTCGGCGCACCGCAACTTTTTATTATCGCAATATCCTTCTGCTTTAGTCTGACGATCATATAAAATATACAGAATATCAGCACAACCACACCGATGCTTACAACGCCGAATATCAATAACAAAACGCCCATCTGTTTTCGCAGTTCGGCAACATACCGACTCTGCATCTGTTTAGCTGTCTCGATATCCTTACCTTTTATAAGATACGAAGGCCAACCAAGCTCATCTTCAGCGAAGGCCTGCCACAGGCCACGAATCTGTGCCAGAGCAGCTTCAGTTTCGGTATTATCTGCCAGTTTAATCTGAATCTGGCTGGCAATCGATGAGTCTTCGCTCGGGTATAACTTTTTTTGCAGTTCTTCTATGGGCAGATACACAAATTCTTTATCAATCAGATAAATACCCGTGAAAACGATATCTGAAATCAAGAAAGGTATAAACTTTCTCTTAAATGAAGTTAATTCTGTTTTATCCTCGCCCGGCTTTGTTTGCGTTACTGCGCCTGTAGTAAGAAAAACCTGCTGTCCGAACATCTTTTGGGCCGCGTCAAAATCGTACTGGTCTGTCTGTTCATCAGGCTCTGCCAGCACGCCGATTCCCACAAATCCTCCGATTTTTTCCGGAAAACCGTAGACCTCAAAAGATAATTCACCGCCCGAGTCTTTTTGTTTAAGCAAGGACCGCTTAAACCCTGTCACCTTCGCTCGCTGCCCTGGCTCAATCCCCCAAACATTCACTGCGCGTACATTGCCTTTGCCCAAATGCAACAGGCCTTGAGCCGATAGCGTCGCCGTTGCTGCTTCCACCCAAGCCTTTTGTTCCAGCTGCTCGATAAACAGCCGGTATTTTGTAAATTTAATCGGGGGAGAAATAACAATATCACCTAATGTCTCAACCGCGCTTTGCTCGAACGTATTGATAAAACCAGTGAACAGGCTGGCAACGACTATCAACAACGACACAGAAAGGGCAACAGCAGCAATACTCAAGAATACAATCTTTTTCTTACGTAGGTATCGCAGCCATAAGAATAACTTCAACATTTCTTCGTATCTCGCATTGCGTATATCGCTGTGCGCAATACGCACCACGTTATTTCCGCTTTAAAAGTGGAAATAATATTACCTCGCGAATACTCAAAGCACCGGTCAGCACCATTACCAATCTGTCGATTCCAATACCCAGCCCACCAGCCGGAGGCATACCGTACTTTAACGCACTTATGAAATCATCGTCCATTGTTGCCATCGAATCTTCCTGGCCGCGAAGCTGAACAAGGAAATTCTCGTATTGTTCGGCCGGGTCATTCAACTCAGTATACGCATTAGCTAATTCCATTTTGGCGATGTACAATTCAAACCGCTCGGCATATTTGGGGTCGTCTTTTTTGCGTCTGGTCAACGGACACAGCGCCGCTGGGTAATCTATCACAAAAGTCGGGTCGATGAGATTATCCTCAACGATGACCTTAAAGACGGCATCGATAACCACTACATCGTCCATATCCGCTTCATTCAACTCAAGCTCTCTTGCTTTGGCTCTGATGGTTTCTATGTCATCAATATCACAGCCGCTGTATTCTTTCAGCAGCTCTGCGTATTTGGCCCGCCGCCAGGGCCGTCTGAAATCTATTGTCAAATCACCGAATTGAACCCGCATGCCCTGTTCGTCATTCGTCGCTTGTACCTCGTATCCCGCCAGCGACGAGCGACCTGCGACCAGCGACGAAATAATCTCCTCGGTCAAATCCATCATCACGTTGTAATCGCTGTAAGCCTGATATACTTCGAGCATCGTGAATTCCGGGTTGTGCTGTCTGCTGAGTCCTTCGTTGCGGAAATTTCGGTTTATCTCGAAGACCTTTTCCATTCCGCCGACGAGCAGTCTTTTTAGAAACAGCTCCGGCGAAATCCGCAAAAACAAATC
>CAYGBH010000031.1:0-18387 GCA_964348055.1 uncultured Pirellulales bacterium | reverse complement strand
GAACGTTATTAAAAACAAAGCCAAACAAAGCCAAAGTTAAAATAGGTAAAATGAATATAAGCATAGCAAAAATAAAGGATTATGACAAAAACAACGAACAATCAACAACGAACGTTATTTAAAACAAAGCCAAACAAAGCCAATTTCCGAGGTTCCCATTTTGCAATACGTCGCAAAATGCAGTAGCTCCGATTATCCTTGTATCTTTGAATCGGCTGAGTATAATCTCGTTTTTCGTTATGGTAACGTAATGCACAGTATGCCTGACGGCGGAAATTTTGATGGAGAGTATGTGAAATGGCAAAAGCACCGAAAGCAAATGCAGTAGTCGGACAATCTGGCGGGCCTACGGCGGTGATAAATGCGTCTCTGGTCGGCCTTATCGAAGAGGACAACAAACATCCGGAAATCGAAAATCTCTACGGCGCCAGATACGCTGTGGTCGGAATGGCCGGCGACGACTTTATCGATTTGAAAAAATTGTCAGTCGATACCCTGGAGCAGGTAGCTGCTACGCCATGCTCGGCCCTTGGTTCCAGCAGGGATAAGCCGGACGAAGAATATTGTGCCAGGATTCTTGATGTTTTCAAGAAGCGCAATATCAGATACTTTTTCTACATCGGCGGTAACGACTCGGCGAATACCGCTCATATTCTCAATACGATAGCTGACGAGAAGAACTTTGACATTCGGGCGTTTCACATCCCTAAAACGGTGGATAACGATTTGCTGGTCACCGACCATTGTCCCGGCTATGGGACCGCCGCGAAGTTTGAGGCCTGTGCGCTGATGGGTGATGATATGGATAACCGTACGCTGCCCGGCATAAAAATCGATGTAATTATGGGCAGGCACGCAGGCTTTCTGACCGCCGCTGCCGCGTTGGGCAAGCAGAGAGATGATGACGGCCCGCATCTGGTATATTTTCCCGAAAGGCCCGTTTCGATGGATAAATTCCTCAGCGATGTCGAAGGCGTGTATAAAAAACTCGGCCGATGTGTTGTCGCAGTCAGCGAGGGCCTCTGTGATACCGATGGCGTTACCTGGGCCAATAAACTGGCTGAGGGGGTGGAGACCGATGCGCACGGCAATATTCAACTGTCTGGCACAGGAGCTTTAGCTGACTTTCTGGCAGGAGAGGCAAAAACCAAGCTTGGTGCAAAACGTGTCCGGGCTGATACCTTCGGCTATCTGCAAAGAAGTTTTCCTGGGCTGCGGTCGGAGGTCGATGCGCGTGAGGCGCGGTGGTGCGGACGTCACGCGGTTCAGTACGCTATGGAAAATGACAGCGGTTCAGTGGCGATAAAACGGCTGGGAAATGGGCCGGATTATGCAGTTGAATTATTCCGTACCGAACTTATCAATGTGGCTGAGAAGGCCAAACCGATGCCCGACGAATTCATCAACTCCGAAGGCAATGGCGTAACCGCTGCCTTTGTCGAGTATGCAATGCCACTGACGGGCGGCCTGCCAAAGACAAGCCACCTGGGAAATTATCCGAAAGTCTAAAAATATTTCAGGTGCCGATCAAACCTCTGGATTTTTATATCCGCAGGCTATTCGACAGGGTCAGCCGTACAGTAAATATCCCATCAGGCTGCAGCTCAACAGTGACAGAACCACCTAATGCTCTTATGAGCCTTTGAACCAAAGCTAGACCTAAACCGTAGTGGGCACCTGTGTCCGTGCGCGATGAATCACCTCGCCAGAAGCAGTCAAATACCTGTGCGGCTTCCCCGTTGGTGAGTTGACAACCGGTATTGGCAACGGTGATCTCTACGGAATCACCGGTATGGTGAGATGTCACCCAAATTTGGCCGGCCTCGTTCGTATATTCGACTGCGTTGTTCAGAAGGTTCGACAAGATCATGGAAAGGTTCTCGCGGTCCGAATTAACCGTTACGTCGTTTGGGACACGATTCTCAAAAGTGGTCTCGCGTTCAGTTGCTTTTTCCGAAAACGGTCGCCAGCAGGAATTCACCAATTCGGCGAGGCAGATATGCTCCTGGCGAAAGGTCACTTGGCAAGCATCAAGGCGGGCAATCATCAGCAGGTTGTTTACCATTGTCTGCATGTTTTCGACGATTGCCAGAGACTCCGAAAGGACGGTCTGATATTCGGTGGTCTCACGGGCACGCGCCATGGTTACCTCAATTGTAGAACGGATCCCTGCCAAAGGGGTTCGCAACTCGTGGGCGACGTCTGCGGTAAAGCGTCGCTCACGCTTAAAAGCGTCTTCAAGCCGAGATAAGAGGTCATTCAGTCGGTTCTTAATCGGCAAGATCTCCGCTGGGATTGATGTAGTTCCAATGCGAGTCGCGAGCTCGTCTTCTCTGATGGCCGCAATCTCGGAGGCGATGGAGTGCAAGGGATTAAGGCCATGTCGGACCACAAAGGTAGCGATAAAAACAGATAGAGCAATTGTCACACCCGAAGCTACTAAGAGAAGCCATTGGAGGAAGTCCAACGGGCGGTGCAAATCGCTCGCATCTCGAGCCACCACCAGGGTAAGCGCCTGTTGCTTTACTGGCTGTGGGTTACGATCGGGGCCGCTGGCCCTCGGCGTGAACTTCAAACCGACGGCTCGTCCGGGCTTGCTGTTTCTCATTTGTAGTGCCTGAAAAACAGGTGTTCCGAGCGGGCCTTCAAGTCGCAAAAGATCGTCTTTACCTAACGAGGGAGACCTCGCTGCTACGGTGCCGTCATGTTGCCACAGTTGATAGTAGGTAGGGCGGTCTGGCCTTTGAAACTCATGCATCTGTTGGGCATCGAACTCTAACTCAATCTCATCACCATCCAGTTCGACCGAAGCTGCTAATATACGGGCCGTAGATGTCAGCGATGCATCGAACTGGTTAACTAAGGCGCGCCGAATCGCCGCATAAACTATGAGGCTGAAGACAGTCAAAAGCAGCAGCATTCCGCCAATTACACCGATGATTAAACGGCTTCGAAGTGAACGCATCACGGTTGTGCTCCTAAAGTATAGCCGCGACCTCGGACAGTTTGAATCAAGGGAGGTTTGCCCGGCTGTTCGATTTTTTTTCTTAGATAACCAATGTACACGTCCACTACATTACTGGATGCGGATGAGTTGAACTCGTAGGCGTGCTCCCATATATCTGTGCGCGACACTGTTTGGCCGGCGCGCATGGCCAAGTACTCCAAGAGTGCATACTCACGTGGTGTAAGCTTAATTTCCTCCTGACCGCGCCAAACTCTTTGTGTCGTCAGGTCGATCTGCAGATTCTGGACTCTGATGCGAGGGTTCTTCTTCCGATAGCCGCGGCGCAATAATGCGCGAACGCGCGCCAATAGTTCTTCGAAAGCGAACGGCTTGACCAGGTAATCATCAGCACCGAGATCCAGACCAGTTACGCGGTCTTGTATGGTGTCTTTAGCCGTCAAAATCAGTACATGGGATTTCCGGCCTTGAGTTCTGATCTTCTTCAGTATTTCGAGGCCATCCATACCGGGTAGCATAAGGTCGAGGATGATAACATCATACTCATGACCCGTTGCATACCATAGACCCTCCTGGCCGTCGCCAGTGGTATCCACAGCGAAACCTGCTTCCCGCAGCCCCTTTGTAAGCGATTGGCGCAAAGGCCGATAGTCTTCTATAACCAGTAGACGCATTTGGATGCCTACAACAAAAAATGCACCGCTGAGTAATCATGCTTTATGGCTCAGCGGTGCGCATTTTAGCTCCGAAAACTTGATGTGTCACTACTTTTCTTGTCCTTAATCCTCCTCGTCGTCTTCGTCATCGTCGTCTTCATCCTCGTCATCATCGTCTTCGTCTTCATCATCATCTTCGTCATCGTCTTCGTCCTCGTCGTCACAACATTCATCGTCGTCATCATCGCCCTCGTCATCCCCGTCTTCGTCATCTTCGTCGTCCTCGTCTTCGTCATCGTCGCCATCTTCGTCTTCGTCGTCATCATCTTCGCAGTTAGCCTTTATGTCATCCTCGTCGTCGTTGTCTTTAGCCTTCTTCATGTTGTACTTGTCGTCATCGCCCTCGTCATCCTCGTCACCCTCATCTGATTTGCCCTTCTCAATCTCTTCCTCAACGCGGCGACCATCAGGAGTCAGAAGCAGCTCGTGTCGGCTGTCACCCTTCCGGAATTTGACCTCGTAGAGAATCATCGTCTTTTTCTCAAACGCCAGCTCAGTATCCTTGCCGGCTGCTTTGCGTGCCATCTTCAACGCCGCTCTTGGGACTTTGTCGATGTTTACCTGTTGCTCGATTTCCACGAGATCGCCCGTTTGCGTGACCAGTACATCCATCTGTGCACCTGAATGGTGTTTCCACGAGCCCTCATAAAATGTGTGGCCGAACTCGATTTCCTCCGCAAACTCAGTGATTTTGGCGCCGTCGGCAAGTTTCTTAAGCGTCGCCATTGCAGCCTTTGGGACCTTCGATTCTTTCACTTTGCGTTCGAATTCACCCTTGCCTTCGTTGTCACCTTGGTCCTTCTCTCTGTCCTTGTCGCCGTGATTGCCCTTGAGTTTTTTCAACTGGTCTCGCAGAGAAGCTGCCCGCTCAAAATCTAGTTTCTTGGCCGCTTCCCACATTTCTTTCTCAATCTTCTTAGTCTCCGATGACATCTTGAGCTTTTTCAACTGGTCCCGCAGAGAGGCCGCCCGCTCAAAATCCAGTTTCTTTGCTGCATGCCACATTTGCTTCTCAATCTGCTCAGTCTGTGATGCAACCCTGCTCTTGTCCTTGTCTGCGTATGTCACAGGGCACGCCATTAAGCCAGTAAGAACAACCAAACCAATCAGTTTCCAATGTCTCTTTACCATCTTAAATCTCCTATAAAAAAACCACAATTCTACACCCCGCCACCGTGGTCAGGCTGCCCGACACGTGTCGGCTTTATCGACTATTATATTAGCAAAACAAAGATGAGAAAATTGTGAGAAAATCAATATTTTTTGAACTTTTTAAGATTTCGTAATTTCTTTTTCTTACTCTACTTGGCTGCTGCTGTTTGGTTTGGCGGAGTGCTTGAATTCGATTGAATTCTCTAAGGTGATTTTATCGCCCCAGTACGTGTACGAGTAAAAATGACTGTTATGAAGTACCTCGTCGTTGCGGATGTGACTTAGATAGATGTAAATTGGACTCATTGTCTCAAATGCCCTGTTTCTTATTATAGCGGCCTGCACATCGCCCCAGCTTGTGTCAAAGGGTACCCAGCCGTACTCTTGCAGATAGACCTCAGCCCAATGGTGTCTGGGCGGAACGTCGTCAGACCGCACTGTAAAACCCGTAGCCACTCTGGCGGGAATGTTCTTTGCTCTACAGAGAGCGACGAAAAGGTCCGAATACTCTGTGCAGTCCCCTTTTTTGCATTTAGCGGCCGTTACCGCTCCCAACTGCTCGCGGGCAGGGCCTTCATACTCGAGATTGTCAATCACGTACTCATATATGCTTTTCACTGTGTCCGTTTCGTTTGGCCCTGTTATGTTTTTTGCGATTTGCTGTATCCGGGAATGGTCCTTCTCAATATACTTTTCATCTTTGAGGAAGTCTTTCAGGTCGGCGTCTTCGGATGGCGTCTCTTCGGCCTGTTTGTCGCGCGCAGTGGACAGGTCGTATCTGAAGAGCTCAGCTTCGATAGTTATCTGCACTTCGAAGTGCTTTTCCGGTTTGACAAAAACGAACTCGGCATAGCGATTTTTGTTTTTACTGAAGATCCTCGACGGTTTTTGAGAGTAGTCCACATCCAGTATCTTCTGTCTGCCCGGTATCGTTTGCGGCAGAAGGGCGACAAACTTTATTACCGAGGTTTTGCCCGGCACCGAAAACTCATAACCCAACTCGAACTCGACCTTATTACTATTTTCGATAGTTGGTCTTGCAGCGGTGATTTGTTGGGGTCTTTGTAGCCATATCCTAGTTTGGCTGGAATTTCTGGGCTGGGGCCGGCTTCGGCCGGTCACATCGACCACCAGTACCGGGCCAATCAGTAATACCGCCAGTAACAGTTTTCGGGGCTTCATAATAGTGCTCTTGATGTAATCACCCTCATCAGTCGAACAGTGCTTCCACGAACGTTTCTGGATTGAACTCTGCGATATCTTCCGGCTTTTCGCCGAGGCCGACGAATTTCACCGGTATGTCGAGCTGGTCTTTAATGGCGATAACGATTCCGCCGCGTGCGGTGCCGTCAAGTTTGGCTAAGAATATGCCGGTAACGTTAATCGCTTCGGTAAATAACTTTGCCTGGGCAATTGCATTTTGGCCGGTAGTGGCATCGAGAACCAGCAAAACCTCGTTTGGAGCGCCCGGGATTTTACGGGCAACCACATCACGAATTTTTGTCAGTTGCCTCATCAAGTCCTTCTTTGTATGCAATCGTCCGGCTGTATCGAGAATTAGAATATCTGCTTTTCTTGCGAGGGCCGCTTCACAGGCGTCGAAGGCGACAGCGGCCGGGTCGCCGCCGGTTTTGTGCTTTACGATTTGGACACCGATGCGTTCGGCCCAGATGGTCAACTGTTCCACGGCAGCGGCACGGAACGTATCGCATGCGGCGACGATGACCTTTTTGCCGTTTTGGGTAAATATGAAGGCGAGTTTGGCGATGCTTGTGGTTTTGCCGGTTCCGTTGACACCGGCAACCAGCACGACAGTCGGGCCGGGCTGAGCCAGATGTAATTGTCTGTCGCGGTCCGGCCAATAGCTTTTAATGTGCTCTTTGAGAAAAGGGGTAATATCGTTAGTTGTTGCGATTTGCCTGCTGCGATAGGCAGCACGTAGGCCTGATATGAGCTTGTCCGTCGTTTCAATGCCGATATCATCGCTTATCAGCGTTTCTTCCAGCTCGTCGAGCAGGGTTTCATCGATGTTTCTACCTATACTCAGCACGGAAGAAAGTGAAGTGCTGATTTTGTCGCGCGTTTTACCCAGCCGGTCTTTGAAATATACTGCCGTTTTAGTGAAGATTCCCACAGCGGTTTCCTTAGGGCTAAAAATTCTCTTTTGACCCCGTTAAAAGCTACCGTCTTGACTTCTAACGGGACTGATACAATCCTGATGGTATCGGGATTTGTAAAAATTTCAAGTCCGGCCAGGATTTAATTTTCAGCTCGCTGAAGTTTGGAACTTGTGTTGGCCCCGGAAAAATTTACTATTTTTGGCTTTTCGCTGTAAAAGGGGAATTTTTCTTTGACAAACCAAATAACCCCGGTTAGATTCTACTATTGTCCCGTACCAATTGAGCAGGAGCCCAAACGCGAAAAATAGCGTTTGGGAGCCCAGCTTCAGCTCACGTCCAATTGGTACGGGTTTTTAGCCTTATGTAAATCTTGAGCCCCCCATTTTGTGAGGGGACGGCGATAAATTGCTGAATGGGAATCCTTTAACAGGGATGTTCTGATGGGCGGTAGCTTGGCGCATAAAGCATCGATTCACAAAGGACGGTGGTGTGGCAACAGGGGAAGTTGAAGACATTTTTGCTGATATACTCGACCGTGCAAAAACACTTGACCCGGCCAATGCCCGCAAGTGGTTCGAGAAGTTAACGGTTTTGCATTTGGATGGCGGTTCACTTGGAATCGGTTGTCCCGATGAGGCAACGGTCCAGTTTTTGCGCGACAATTGCAAAAGCAATTTCACCTGCGCCGCTCAACAGATAACCGGCCATCTTGTCACCGTAGATTTCAGTGTCGGCACCGGCGAAAAATCTCGACGCTCCTGGCCCGGACTTAAGCTTCATCCTGACTACACCTTTGATAATTTTGTTGTAGGACCGAGCAACCGGCTTGCTCACGCAAGCTGTGTTGCAGTAAGTCACTCGCCCGGCAATACCTACAACCCACTTTTTATTTACGGCAGCTCCGGCTTGGGAAAAACCCATCTCTTGCAGGCTGTCTGCTTCGAAGCCCAGCGAAAATCTGATGGCGAGGTCATTCAATTTTTGAGCTGTGAAGATTTCGTCAACAGGTTTATCAGAGCAATCGAGCAAGGAAATTTGGCTGGCTTTCAAAGCCAATTTCGTACCGTTGATACGCTGGTAATCGACGACGTTCAGTTCTTGCGGGAACGTGAGCAAAGCCAGGAAGAATTCTTCCACACGTTTAATGCCCTTTACAACAACAGCAAACAAATCATCCTCAGCGCTGACAGCCCGCCTGGCAAAATTCCTTCGCTCGAAGAGCGTCTCATCAGTAGGTTCAACTGGGGGCTCGTTACCAGAATCGACCCGCCAAGCTACGAGACAAGAGTTGCCATTGTGCAAAAGAAAGCACATCTTCGGGGCCTTAGTATTTCCGATGAGATAGCGGGGTACATTGCCCGGAAAGTGCACGCAAACATCAGAGAATTGGAAGGTGCTTTGACAACCATTTACGCTGTAGCGACTACTACCGGCGAAGCGATTGACCTCGAATTAGCGCAGAAGGCTCTGGAAGGGCAGCTTAAATCATCAGCCAGACACATAAGTATCACGGATATTATCGAAGTTGTAACGGGGCATTTTGACGTTCGACTGGCTGATTTGCAGAGCAAAAAGCGTAGCCAGAGCATTGCTGAGCCGCGTCAGATTTGTATGTATTTGGCCAGGAATTTAACCAAGCACAGCCTCGAAGAAATTGGCGGTCATTTGGGCGGCCGCGACCACACAACTGTTATGCACGCCTGCAACAAGATAAGTCAGGCCAAAGACTCTGACCCCCGAATGCACGCTGTATTAAACGAGTTGACAAAACAAATCACGCAAACGCCGTAAGCGTAAATAGCCGACAATCAGCCGCGTCGCCGGCAAAATCTTTTCGCAAAGGGGGGCTCTCGCAGAATGCGAACTGTTAGTTACTGGTTTATTATAGAATTCAACATATCGAGGTGATCTGAAAGCAGCCGCGTTATCAAAAACTTTTGTCTGACTGTTTCCTTTGCTTTTTCGCCCAGGTCTTTGGCTTCTTCAGGATTCTTAAGGATGTGGACAATCCTGTCTGCAAAACCTTCTACATCGTCGGGCTGAAGCAGAAAGCCGTTCTTGCCATGTTCGATTTGGGCAGGCAGTCCTCCTACATTAGAGGCGACAACAGGCGTACCTTTCCAAAGTGCCTCAGTGACAGCGAGGCAAAAACCTTCTTTTATGGACTTTTGTATTATTACGCTTGAGAATCTTTGAATAGAATTAACCAGAATGTCGTTATTTCCGACAACGAATATCACATCCCCATTATCCACCAGCTTCTTGGCTTTGCGATGAATCTTTGTGTACATTTGCACACCTTCTGGGTCATCGCTGGCAAGATTGTAGCAGAATACCAACCTGCAATCGACTTTCTGATTGACTCTTCTGAAGACTTCCAGCACACCTTCAGGGTCTTTCCAGGGGTCGAGTCTGGAAACTTGAGTGATAATCGGCTTATCTGTCGGAATATCGGCCTTTTGTACATATTTAAGGATGGTTTTCTCATCCAGCTCCTTATTCTTCAAAGTAAGTGGATTAATGGCCGGGAACATAACCCGTTGGTCTACGGGCAGGTCATCCTTGATGTATTTCTCGCTCGATATGACAACTTGGTCGTACTTGAGCAGAAAGCCTTTCAGGAAATCCCACAATTGCTTATTCGGGTTAGTCAGGTCTATATGGCATCGCCATATCCACGGTTGCCGTGTTGTATAAGACCTTATCAGCGGAAGCGGCTGAGGGTCGTGAACTATCACGCAGTCATGGTGGATATGTGTAAACCTTGAAAAATTCTCGTTTACCTGAAGATATAAGCGTTTTTTCCAGACAGACAGGTTCAAATCCGCGCCCTGAAGGGCGTTATGAAACTTCTTGGTGACATTGAAGAAATCGGGGCTTCCATGCAGAATTCGCCAGCCGGTGTCTATACCCACGTCATTCATTAGGAGTACGAGAGAGTGCAGAATTTCGGCGACGCCACCACCCTGATAAGTGGAATTAATGTGAATAATATGCTTACCATAAAGCCCCCTTGCCTTGCCATAAATGTCGGCTAAAGTCTCATCAGGCACAATTGTCCGAAAATCTTCAAGGCGCAGCATCCCATTACCTCGCCAATTGTCTGAGTAGCGACCTGAGTTCATATGCGTCTTCGACATTGAACCGAGCCTTTGAAATAGCAGTGCCAACCTTTATCGAATAGGCCTCTTTTGGTAGAACAGCAAACATTTCTTCATCGGTATAATCGTCTCCAGCCGCCAGTAAAAAATCCCATTTTTCTTGGAGCCAGGATTCAGCAGCGTGACCTTTGTTTATGCCGAGCTGCCTTATTTCAAGTATTTTGCTGCCTTCGTAGACACCAGCATCTAGGTTTGCCGTGAGGTTCAAAACAGCGTCTCTCAGCTCCTGGGTTCTAACGTAGGCAAGCTCAGGGTCTGCTCTGCGGTAGTGCCAAACCAGGGAGAAATCCTTTTCTTCTATCAAAGAACCCGGGGTGCGGTCCGAGTAGAGCTCGAGTATGGGCCTGATTGTATCTTTCCAGGCCGCTGTGAAAGGCTCTAAGCTTTGCCAGTCTTTGTCTTTTTGCTTAATCCAGCCACCATGTTCGGCAACTAATCCTATATTGAGGCCGCCAAGCCATTTTGCCAAGGTTGCTTTGTCACGTCCGCTAATTACGACCACGTTGTTTTGAGGGTTGCTCGATAGGCTCTGCAGCAAATTCAGGATTTCGTCATCCGGCCCTGCTTTTGCGGGCCTGCCCCTGAACGCTACGAGTGTTCCGTCGTAATCGAGCAGCAACAATCGTTTCTGACTTCTGTCGTAGTCATGGATCAAATTCTGTCTTGTGGACTCAGAAATTCTGCGGACAGAGAGTTCTTGCTGTGTCTTTTTAATATCAGATAACGCGTTTAGAAAATCACTCGCCCATCTCGTAACGTCATAGCGTATAAGCCTTTCCTGCATCAATCTGTTGCGCTCGATCTGTTCCAACATGGGCATCTCAAGGGCTTCTTTAATAGCCTGTGTAATCGCTCCTTTATTATTTGCATTGACTATCAGAGCCTCTCCCAGTTCACTTGCCGCGCCGGTCATCTCGCTAAGAATCAGAACGCCTTTGCCATCCGTTTTTGTTGCAATAAACTCTTTGGCTATTAAGTTCATTCCGTCTCTCATGGGTGTTACCAAAGCGACATCAGCAACATTATACAACGCTGCAAGCTTGCTGAAGGGCAAAAACCTGTAAAGGTACCAGACAGGTACCCAGCCAAGCGTTCCGTGCTCTCCGTTGACCCTTCCCACAAGCTGCTCGAGCCTGTTCCTGAGCGCCTTATAGTCTTCGACGGATGTGCGTGAGGGAACAGCCACCATGATTAAAGTGACTTTGCCTTTATATTCGGGATTTTGAGACAGAAATAAATCGAAAGCTTCTAATCGCTGGATGATACCTTTGGTGTAGTCCAATCGGTCTATAGATAGAATGATTTTACGTTTTCCGACTTCGGCAAGCGTACTGTTGATTTCCTTCTGAACGCTGGCGGCGTTCGTGGCCCTGGAATATTTCTCGTAGTCAATTCCCATAGGAAACGCATCGACCTTGACAACGCGATCGCCGATGCTGATTTTGCCCAGAGCATGTTCGAGCCCCGCTATCCTGCAAACGCTGCTGAGAAAATGTCGAACGTAGTCATAGGTATGGAATCCTATTAGGTCGGCCCCCAACAAACCGTGTAAAATTTCATCACGCCAGGGTAGTAGACGGAACAGTTCGAACGATGGCCACGGTATATGCAGAAAAAAACCGATTTCCAACTCTGGCAGTTTTTCCCTGAGAAGTTGTGGAAGTAACATTAATTGATAATCGTGAATCCAGATGTAATCCCCGGGTTTGACGATTTCCATTACGTCATCACAAAATATTTGGTTTACTTGCTTGTATGTTTTCCAAAACCGATCCTCGAATACTGTGCGCACCGGGAAGTAATGAAAGAGAGGCCAAATTGTTTTGTTGGAAAATCCCAGGTAGTAATGCTCTATTTGCTTCTTAGAAAGAAATATCGGCCTGCAATTCCCGGCAGCAAGTTTTTCTCTGATCTGTTCTTTATCTTCTGCGGTCAGCTTCTCATTTGTTATTCCTGGCCATCCTATCCAAAGATGCTCGTAGGATTCAGGCAGCGAAGACAAGCCCGTAGCGAGTCCTCCTGGACTCGGACGTGAGCGAAACTCTCCCGCTCTTTTTGTTGTACTAAACGGTAGCCTGTTTGCAATGACAAACAATCTTCCCATAATTTTTCCTTCGTTTATAATGTTTATACCAAAAGTTCAAATACTCTCAAGTCCAAATATCGCACAATATTGATATGAGAGGAAAAGCTCGCTGTTGGTAGAGTATTTTCTAACATACGCAACCCGATGACAATATTGTCTGTCTTAATTTTCAATAGCCAAAAAATCGTTTTTCCAGTAATATATATTATGCGTATGGTCTCACGATTTGGATTTTGTGAGATGGTGAAACGGGAAAACGGGCCGTCCAACCGTCTGAACGAGATATGAAGTACGAAATAGTATCTACGGTGAGTAAATGACCCAGCGGCAGAAGGAACCAACGTCGCAAGCGCCGAAAAGGAAGCAGCTTCGTCCGGCTCTGATTGCGTCAGAACACACAATCTCTGAGTATTCTGTATTCTTAGAGCATCTGTTGGTTGGTTTTGCGGACGAGTCTATCCCTGTGGCTTTGGTCTGTCCGTTGCCCTGCGATGCGGGCTCTGTGTTCACCGGTGCCGCTGAAGTTATCAGCCACCCTGTTCTTGAATTGCCGTTAATGAAGCATGTAAATAGAAGACTGCTTGTTGAACAGCTTGCAAAATTTGAGCCTACTGTCCTGCACTGTTTGTGTGTAAGCAGGGCATCACTTACGAAGCATTTGGCCCGTCAATTAGATTTGCCTTACGTGTTGACGGTCAATTCGTTTCAGAAGCGATGGAAACACTTCGTCTGTCAGAGGCGAATGTATCATCCTTCTATTTCGCCGAGCCATTGTGCAAAAATCATTGTGCCGGCAAAAAGTGTCGCGGCTAATATTGCCGGCATTTATCCCCGCCTTGCCCGACGGATTGAGCAGATAAATATCGGCACTTTTGTGGCAGAAGACAATGTGTGTTTTTCTGAGTCTTACCGGCTTGCCAGTTTGGTAACAGCTCATCCGTTGGATAATATCGGTGATTTTGAGAATTTGTTTAGCGCGGTCAGGCATTTAACCGTTGACGGCTATGAATTTATGATGGTGGTAATGGGCAGCGGGCAAGCTGAGAGACAACTGCGGAGGTTGCTGGCTGCGCTTGATCTTTCGCAGACTGTTACTATTGTGCCGAGATTGAAGCCTTGGCGTTCGGTCCTGGCCGCCGGCGACATTTTCATTCAGCCTCAGCCCAGCACCGCGTTCAATCCTTTGTTGTTAGAGGCGATGAGTGTCGGGGCCGCGGTCGCAGCCTGTAAAGGCGGGGTTGATGATTTGATTGTTGAGGACCAGACCGCCGTGGTCTTTGACCCGAATGATGAGCTTAGTATAGTCGGTGCTCTGCAGAGGCTCTTCGACAGGCGTGAGTTTGCACGTCAAATCGCCAAAAAGGCACAGGAGTATTTGAGGGAAAATCACACCGTCAGCAAAATGATTTCCACCACCCTGCAGACCTACTGTGAGGCCTCCAGACTCCGGACCACTTGAGTCTTGATTAAGGAATTTTTTGACTTTGGTGTTCGTCACCGAAGCTGCCCGGAAACCACTGATTTCATCTGCCGAACGAACTTCATTTCCTGCTCGTCCAGTTGTTCAAACAGCCTGGCCTTGCGCATATCAAACGAGCGGCGAGGCTTGGCCTGGGGTTTATCTTTCTGGTCACCATTGTGAAAACACCAGCCGGCGGCACCTCCTTCCAAGGCGCCTTTCAAATCAGCCAAGAAGTGTTCAGCTTTCGGCTCCCATCGCTCTGGTCTGAATCCCCGGCGAAAGGGTTCCTGATAATGTATCGGCACGGTTCGGCCGAGCTGCTCGGTCAGCTCATAATACTTCTTTGTCTGAGCTTGGGTTTGTCCTGGTGACTTCGGGTTGCGCGGCCGATGGGGGGCTAAAAAGTCCACCCTCACATCGAGAAGTATTTGTTTAAGTTCGTCAGTTTTGATGTCTCTGACGAATGATGCTGTGACCAGGCGATTCGGGTCCAGGCGTTTAATAAACTCTCGCAGCTCGGCTAATTCCTCGACCGAAACAAACCGCTTGTCGCGAATGTTTCTTTCATTCCCCATATCCAGATACCAGTTGCGGTAAGGCTTCAGCGAGGATACTAAAGTCTTGGTGGCACGACGCAGCGCTTCGGCGCTTTGCAGGCGTACCGAACCGGTGACCCCATTGCCTCGCGAAAGGGTTACGTCAACTATCATGCCTCGCCGGTCACATTCGGCTACGAGCCATTGAAGCTTGGCCAGGTAAGGTTCGCGCGGTCTTCCTTCCCGGTCAACAGCCGAAATCTCGTTATCGAATGCTCCCCAGGTTGCCCAGACGCGGAACCAGTTGAATCCATATTTTTGCATGTCGTCGAGGTCACGCTGGATGAAATCCTTGGGCGCCCCCAGCGCACCATAATAACTGATGCCCACCAGAAAGGTCGGTTTGCCGTTGATAGTAAGCTGCCTGCCATCGGCGCCGAGCTCTGTATCGGCAATGGCGGCACCGGCTGTCAAGATGCTCAGAAGAAGAATACTTAGTTTCATCTTTGCTCGGCTAAAAAAGGTAATTTTAAGGCGTTCTTAATTTAGGAGGCCGTAATCTTTCAACGTCTGTTTGAGGATGGTTTTCTTACTCTCTTCCAGCGGCGTCATTGGCAGCCGCAATTCTTCTGAGGCCATATTCAACATTGCCGCTGCAGCCTTGATGGGGATGGGATTCGTTGCCAGGGTGAGCATACTTTTGCACAATGTAAATAGCTTTTTGTGCCATTGTCGTGCCGATACAAGGTCGCCTTCGAGGATTAAATCGGTCATTGCTTTGACGTCGGCTGGCACAATATTTGCCACTACGCTGATAACGCCCTTACCCCCGACCGAGGCCAGAGGCAGCGTAAGGGAATCGTCGCCTGAGATGATGGTTATATCGCAACGCGTTGCAATTTCACTGGCCTGGTCGAGACTACCGGTTGCTTCTTTGATTGCCACGATATTTTCAACTTCGGCTAAACGCGCGACAGTCTCCGGTGTCATACCGGCTCCGCATCGACCGGGGATATTGTACAACACTACCGGCAGATCGACCTCTTCTGCTATCGCCTTGAAATGCTGATAGAAGCCTTCCTGTGTCGGCTTGTTGTAGTACGGGCCGACCTGCAAGGTCGCATCGGCCCCGACCTTTTTTGAAAACGCCGTCAATTCAATTGCCTCAGCGGTGCTGTTTGAGCCGGCTCCTGCAATTACGGGTACTTTGCCGCCGACGGCTTTGACGACTCTTTCGATGACCTGTTTATGCTCTTCGTGACTCAGAGTGGGCGATTCGCCGGTCGTTCCCACCGGCACTATCCCATCTATGCCGTTTTCCAGTTGGAAATCAATCAGTTCGTCGAACGTTTGATAATCGATTTCGCCGTCCTGAAAAGGCGTTATCAACGCTACCATTGCCCCTGTAAACATTTTAGTCTCCTACATGAAAGTGGCTAAAGTGACAACGAAGCTGTCACTTTAACTCGCTTCTCTTTTCTTTGCGTATTAGCGGTTAATTGCCCTTTTTAAACTTGAGCGCCGTATTTATTTATCAACTTTATCATTTCAAGAGTTGCCTGCCTTATTCCGACGAAGACCGCCCGTGCTACAATGCTGTGGCCGATATTGAACTCACATAGGTCCTTGATACGTGCTACAGGCCCGATGTTTCGATACGTCAGGCCATGCCCTGCGTGAACAATCAGCCTGTTCGCCATCGCCTGTTCTTTGCCGGCCTCCAGCTCGGTTAGTCTTTTTCTGATTGCTCTTTGAGTCTTGGCGTTTGCATACATACCGGTGTGCAGTTCGATAGCATCACAGCCGGTCTGAGCGGAAGCGATGATTTGCTCTGGTTCAGGCGCGATGAACGTGCTTACCAGAATGCCTTTTTTGTGCATTCTTTTGACGACTTGAAGCAGGCGTTTCTTATGCCCGACGCAATCGAGGCCGCCTTCGGTTGTCAGTTCAGCTCTTTTTTCGGGGACGAGGGTTATCTGGTCGGGCCTAATTTGTTCAGCGATTCTGACTATGGGTTCGGCCATACACATTTCCAGGTTCAATTTGCACGCGACCGTTTCTTTTAGCAGTCTGACGTCGCGGTCGCAGATATGGCGTCTATCCTGACGCAGGTGGATGGTAATTCCGTTTGCGCCGGCTAATTCGCACTGCACCGCTGCCCAGACAGGGTCCGGCTCATCGGTCCTACGGGCCTGCCGGACCGTCGCAACGTGGTCGATATTGACATTTAGCACAGCCATCTTTTCCTCGTGCGTGTGTAGTATTGCATAAGAAACCGCAGGTATCAATGATACCTTCAGAACTATATCGCAGTATACGTTTCTGTCAAGTAAATTAAGCAGGCAAAATATTCTGGTTACTGAGGGTCTTCTAATCAAGTAAGCAGTTGTCATTTTCAGATTCTCTTGACAAGGACGTAACATAATCTATTATAATTTTAAAAAAATGCGGTTCTGAGCAACAAGATAAGCTCACACAATTTCAGATAGTGTAGGAGAACATATCATGAAGAAAGTACTGATTTCACTACTTATTGCTCTTGTTCTGATATGGACTACGACTGCTCTCTTTGCAAAGGGCAAAGGCAAGGGTAAAAGTCCAGGCGGCAAGGGCGGTCAAACCAAAAAAGTCCAGGAAAAGGACAAGCCCTCGCAGGCCGATGCCGATAAAGCCGAGTCTAAGCGCAAACGCACAGAAAGGAAGACTCGTAAGGCCAAAGGTAAACCTCGAGCCGAGGATACTGCCAAACAGAAAGCTAAAGGCAAGGGCCGGCAGAAGGATATGCCAAAGGAGAAGGCAGCCGAAGAAGGTACTGAAAAAGAAGAGATGACCAAAGCTAAGGCCGTCAAAGGCCGAGCCGCTAAGTCTAAGGGCAAAGCCACGGAAAAGGCCGCCCTCAAGCCCGAGACTGTCGAAAAAACCACGGCCAAAGGCAAAGGCCATCAGCAGCAGCTCGCTGCCCTTAAGAAACAAATGGCCCACGAAGAGGCCAAGCACCTTCAGCGTAAGGCCCGGCTGGAACGCATCAGACAGCTGGCTGCTGAGAAAGGCGACCCAAAGATCCTTGAGCGTGTCAATGGACTTATAGAGAAGGAACAGGAGCGTTACAATCGCAAGCACACGGAAATGCTGGAAAGAGAACAGAGGTTTCTTACACTCGGGACAGAGGCCCTGACCGGAGAAGCCCAAAAGGCCGTCGGCAAAGGCAAGGCCAAAGACAAAGCCGAAAAAGTCAAGGACGAATCTGAAGAGGCCGAAGAGAAAGCCGAGGAAGCCGAGGAGAAGGCCGAGGAGGCCAAAGAAAAAGCCGAAGAAGCAGCCGATGAACCCGAGGGCAAGTAGGTTGGACGGTCCGGGAAAGAGTCTGAAGTAACCTGGCGGCAGCTGTGCCTGAGTTTGCCGCAGGTCGAAGTAAAGAATCTTAACTTTACGAAGGGATGGAAAAATGTTTCGAAAAGTATTGACCATATCTGTTGCTGCAATCCTGTGTCTCTCATATATGGCCGGGTGCAAGAAGACTTCGAGCGAAACCGAAAATGAGCTGGATGTAGTAAAGACAGAAGCTGAGTACAAGGCCGAGGCCGAGAAAGAAATCAACGAAGACAATATGGCCGCAGAGCTTGAGAAGATCGAAAGGGCTATGGAGCAAGAAGCCGGCCAGGAACCGTAGTCAGTTGTTCTCAGTAATCGGACTGGGTCTGGCGTTACTCTGACGGAAGAGGCGCTTCCTCCCTGTCTTCGAGCCAAGAAAAAAGGCAAGGTTAAATCCAAAGAGCACCTTGACGGTGGCCGTGGCCTTGAGAAGCATAAGTATATTGGTCGCATATGCGATTGGGTTCAGCTTACCGTTGGCTGCGATAATGTTGGGGGGTGTGTTTTGGCAAATCGGTGGCCAAGGCAAAGAAAGTCGAGACTGCCATACGAATTGTAACCAAGGTCCTTCTTATTACAGCCGGCTTTTATTTTCTGGGAACACTTTAAGTCGACAACAAGACAGGAAGCAGAGAAATGAAGAATCGACAAAGTAACTACTATATCTCTCGCAGGTCGAAGCTTCTAAAGAGTTTTGACAAGACAACAAACCTTGTCCGAGACTTTGTAGTTTCGCGTTACGGTGCCGACTTTTCGAATACTTTATTAAGAGAAGCCAGACAGGAATTTGAGGCTCTCATTCCCAACATACCTTATG
>CAYGBH010000030.1:15807-18448 GCA_964348055.1 uncultured Pirellulales bacterium | reverse complement strand
CATTAGCCAGGTACAGCACCTCGGCATGCGACAGAGCATAGTCATAGACCCGTAAGTCATCCAACTTGCCCTTATAGTAACCACCGGTGTCATCAAGAGCCGAGCCAATCCTGGTCGGACCTGCTCCGGCGCCGCTCATGGGTAAAAAGGCCTCGTTGTTCTGAGCCACCAGCAGACCATCGTGATAGATCCTCATCATACCGTCACCGGCATCTTTGACAAAGGCATAGTGACTCCACCGGCCTAAATAATCCTCAGGCCTCTCCTGAACCCAGGCCAATCGATCCCACGACTGGTTCGGGTCAGCGGGACCTGCACCAAATTCTATCCGACCAACAGTATTCGGATTGGTGTCGGCATCAACTTTTACACACACCGAAACGGTTACTTCACCATAGACGTTGCTGAACACTTCCTTCGGAACTGACACGCCGAAGGTACCGTCAAAGTCCAGGCAACCGCCGTCATAGCCGGAAGGATCCCAGGCGTTTGCTCCGTTTGCGTCTACCGTTGCATGATAGCCCCTGTTGGAAGAATCATAGGCGGTAGTGCCGGTACTTTCATCAAACTTGTAGTGGGCCTGCAGGCGATTATCAATGGGCTCTTGCGCCACGACATTGTAACCGCTAACCAGCCAGCTTCGCAAAATTACATCAAGGTCTTCGTAGTCAGTGACACAATCACCGGTGAAATCAGCTGCAATATAATCGGGCAGGCATCTGGGTGGGTACAGCCGAATATCGTCAAAGTATACAACGCCTGAACCACCGGCACCAACACCGTCACCGATGCCGACAGCAAACTTCTTAATATTGGCCAGGTCCAAATCGTTGGCATCAACAAAATCCTGCAGGGCAATATCCCAGACCTCCCAGCGGTCCTGTAGCAGGCCATTGCGGTCGCTGTACATCACCGCTGCACTTCTACCGCTTGCATCCTCCAGAGCCATATATATCTGCTCAGCAGAATTACTAACATCACCGCGGAACCACAGCCCCAATGCTTTAGCACCGCCTACAGTCCAATCCTGCGGGTGGGAATATATGCGTCCGGCCTGCGAATACCACGGAGCAGAGCCGTTATCGTATATGAGCTTCATCGAATTACCGGCAAACTCACTTTCAAGGGAAATAGTCGAGCCTGTGCTGTTAGTAGCGCCATCGACCCAGCTAAGCAGCAGCCCGCCGGTGTCCGCATAAGAATCAAAATCGTCCACGAGAAGATTCTCCCGTACCTTAAAGCTCCAGACCCCGCCTTTGCGTATCGTAGTACCGTCGGCCTCAATCTCGTCGACCCGCCAGTAGTAAGTCTTGCCCATAGTAAAACCGTCCGGATAAGGAAAACCGGCAAGGCCGACAACATAGAACGTTTCGGTCTGGTTGCCTCCGAATGTTTCAGGGGCGCCGGCGGCCACATCGTCAAAATTCTCGCCGAAATATACGTTGTGCGAGACCGCATCAGACCCCGGCAACCAGCCAAGGCTGACCCACATCTGCGAATGTACGGCACCATCGGCAGGCGAAGGGTCATGGGCTGTCGGAGGCGCGCCCAGGACGGCTATCTCGGCCGGTGTCAGCTCCCGAGCGTAGATACGGACATCGTCAATCAGGCCGGTAAACCATCTGTCGTTGCTTTGATTGTAGCGCTGACCGAATATGACATCGAAGTTGGCGACCGGATGAAATGGGTCAGGGTCGGTATTTGCCCTCGTGTCGAGCTTGCCATCTAAGTACAAATTCACGCCGCTATTGTACGTGGAGTTCGGTGCTACCGTCACCGCGATGTGGTGCCATCGGCCATCGTTCATGGTGGTGTCACCCTGGGTATTGCCCCCGCCGCCTTCGGCGCGTGTCCTGCCGGAGTTGATGCGGAATTCCATTCTGTTACCGGAGCCGGTGCTGCCCCAGCCCACAATTTCACCGTCGCCGGTGGTCTTGACCCACGCAGCTACGCTCCAGGCCGGTGTATTAGTCCCATCGCCGACAACACCCTTATAGCCGTCTATGGTCACGTAGTCATCGCCGTCGAATTCGAGGGCCCCGCCACGAAACCCGGGTACCCACTGAGGGTCACCATGGAGTGTGCCGTTACGGTTATTGCCGGAATAATCAATCACAGTACCGGTACCTTCGTCATCAAGTTTCCACCAACCGACAAGACTTGGGTCATAAACGGCCGGCTCAGTGTCGCAGTCCACTGGAAATACTATGTCGTCAATCCATGCAGTATCGCTGCCGTCGGACACGGAACCATCCTTCGAATAGATCCACTCAAAGGTTCTTGGGCCCCCCGGCACAGGGAAGGACATCTCGGCCCAATCTTCTTCGCCCGACCACCTGCCTTTTTCCACTCCATCAATTGAAAATTCCAAGTAGTCACTACGTAACTCAGAAGAGACTTTGCGATAGAAGCTGATATTACCCGATACACAGTAGAGCGTTACCCGCAGAGTCGTACTTCCATCATGCTCAATACTGCCGGCTTGGGCGCTGTAAGTCCCGGAATGTTTCTCCTGTGACGTAGTGGTCCAACTTTCATCTCCGCCATGTTCCCACGGGAATTTGCTAAAATCACCCGTATTAAAGTCTTCCACGGAGCGGCATGGCGTAGAAGAGCCTGCATTGCTCACCAGCAGAGCGCC
>CAYGBH010000030.1:2221-15707 GCA_964348055.1 uncultured Pirellulales bacterium | reverse complement strand
GAGGCCTGCACCGGCTTGTCCTCCATGTCAATTCGCCAAAGTATTCTGAATTCTTCATCACCGGCGGCCAGCACCACGGCTTGAGCAGCCTCGTTGATGCAATAAAGCTTGTCATCGGCGGCTGTCAGAGAAGCACGCCAGGGCGCATTGCCGCCGATTATGCCCTGCCATTTTTTCCAGCCTGTCTTTGCATCGAGGCAGGTTACGACTTTGCCGTTTCTGATTCCGTCCGTAACGTAGAGATTGCCTTTGTAGTACAGCGGGGTGCTCGCGTCCGGCGTTGGACCGTCAAACACCCAGGCAACGTAGTCTCGTGAGAGGATTCCGGTGCCGCCGCTTTTCAAGGCAAAAAGGTCATTGGTGCCGCGGGGTTGAACGCCGAAAACCAGTCCCGCCCCGGTCACCACCGACGGAATAAGACGCCAGTGGGCGTCCTTTTTCTGTGCATACCCATACCGCCAAAACTCTCTGCCCGTCGCCGGGTCATGGGCCGTGACGTAATCAGCCCCTATCAGGATTATTTCCGTTCGGCCTATGCTATTGGAAACTATCGGAGAAGCATACGAATCAAACGATTCCTCCAGAGCGTCGGTTGCCCGGACGTGCCTCCAAATATCCTTGCCCGTCGCCGGGTCCACCGCCAACAAAAAAGAGTCAAGAGGCTCATCACTTTCGGGAGCCCGCCAGGCAATGTCTCGGCGAAGGACTGTAACGTAGAGCTTGCCTCCCCAGACGAGGGGGCTTGAACTGTAGCCGTACTTCAAAGATATATTACCGTATTTCGCCTCGATGTTGCGCAGCCAAAGGATATTTCCGTCAAAGTCCAACCCGCCAAGTTCTCCCGACCCAAATAAGAAGTAGACACGTTCGCCGTCGGTTGTTGGCGACGGCGTTGCCATATTGTTGCGCGGCACCTTACGACTCGAAGCCCCAAGCCTCTTTCGCCAAAGTTCCTTACCGCTCTTGGCATCAAAACACAACGCCAGAAGGTCATCGCTTCGACTGTCGGTTGAGCTGACAAAAACTCTGCCCCTGCAAATGACCGGTGTAGCGGCGCTCGGCCCGGGAAGAGGATTGACCCAGGCAACGTTTTCTGTCTGGGTCCACGAACCAGGCAGGTCCTTTTCGTCGGAAGAACCGTTTAGAAACGGTCCTCGCCAATGAGGCCAATCATTAGCCCCCGCGGTTTGCTGCGCAAGCCAGCAGCGGGGGCCGCCAAGCAGCAACAACGCAGTCAACAATAGAAATAATATTCCACTTCGTCTGCTATGATTCATAATCCACCTGTACCTGCGTCTCCTGTGCAGGTAGCACAGGTGCAGGCATTCACCTTCAAGCCGGCCGAAGGCCGGTATGATCCAGTCCAGAGCTTCGCTCTGGCCCAAATTAGCCGAACGATTGTTCCAAATTCATTCTGACCAGGCAATTTTGCCACATGAAACCGTTCCTAGTCAAGCAAATTCACTTAGGATTCATATCTCCCACCTTAAAGGTCAACAGCGACCGAAGAAATCAGTTGAAGAGCCACCGGATTTGGCATAAGATTTAGAACAATGGACAGACGACTGAAACGCCAAGACAACGATTATTCAATAAGGATTATGACCATGGAGAATCGAAAGCACCAATTCTGCAAATCCCCGGCCTTTATCCTGGTGATTTTGGCCGCTTCATCTTTGTTAACAGCTCAGCCGTTGACTCCACCTGTGCCTGCGCAACCACAGGTGCAGGCAGAACAACAAGCCCGGCAGATTCTAAAAGTATGTAACATCAAAGGCGGTCTAATCGTTCACCTCGGCTGTGGTGACGGCAGGCTTACCGCAGCACTGCGCGTTAATGACGGCTACCTCGTTCATGGTTTGGACCGCAGCGAGAGCCGTGTCGCGCGGGCTCGCAAGTACATCCAATCACTGGGAGTTTACGGAGCTGTGTCTGTGGAAAGGCTGGAAGGCGGCAGTCTGCCTTACATCGATAACCTTGTGAACCTGGTAATATCGGAAGAGCTCGGCCCTGTTCCTATGAGCGAGGTGATGCGGGTCCTGTGTCCAAACGGTGTTGCGTTCATCCGAAATGACGGCCCGCCGCCCCGACTTGCGTCGGGAGACGCAGGGGCAGGCAAATGGGTCAAGACTGTCAAGACTCGGCCGAAAGAAATTGACGACTGGACGCACTACCTGCACGACGCGTCGAACAACGCCGTCTCGCACGATACGGTCGCTGGCCCGCCCCGCCGAATGCAGTGGGTCGGCAGTCCGAGGTACGGGCGTCATCACGACCGCATGTCGAGCGTCAATGCGGTCGTCTCAGCCGGCGGCCGGATTTTCTACATCTTCGATGAGGGGTCGCGGGCCTCAATCCTGCTCGGCCCGAAGTGGTCACTGATTGCCCGGGATGCCTTCAACGGCACAATACTGTGGAAGCGGCAGATGGGCAAGTGGCACACACACCTCTGGCCGCTCAAAAGCGGACCGGCACAACTGCCCCGCCGCCTTGCCGCAGCCGGCGACCGTGTTTACGCAACGCTCAGCGTCGACGCGCCGCTGACGGCGCTCGACGCGGCCACGGGCAAGACCCTCCGAACCTACGCGGGCACCAAGGCCACCGAGGAGGTCATAGTCTCGGACGGCGTGTTGTTTCTGCTCGTCAATAAGGACGCCGAAGAACCCCAATTCGCTAACCTAAAGAGTATCAGCAATGCCTCCCGAGGCAAGTTCTGGGACGAGGCACCCAGGCAAATTATGGCTTTGAGTGCGAATAGCGGGCAAGTCCTGTGGACCATTAAGCGGCGCGTCCTGCCCGTGACGTTAGCGGCTGATCGCAAGCGCGTTTTCTTCCACGACAGTCGCAACGTCGTTTGCCTCGACCGAAACACGGGCGATGAGCTTTGGCATTCCCAGCCGGTTGAATGGGCAGGGGAAATCCGCTCGTTCTACGCACCGACGCTGGTTGTGTACAAGGACGTGGTTCTCTTCTCGGGCGGCCAGACAGCAGGCAAGCAGAGTGGCTGGTACACCAGTGGCCATGACACCATGACGGCGCTGTCAGCAAAGACCGGCAAAGTCCTCTGGACGGCCTATCATCCACCGTCGGGGTATAGATCGCCAGAGGACCTGTTCGTTGTGAACGACCTGGTATGGACGGGCGAGACACTCAGCGGAAGGGTTGTGGCTGTGTTCACGGGCCGCGACCCACACACGGGCCGGGTTAAAGCCGAGTTTCCGCCCAACATCGAGACCTACTGGTTCCATCACCGCTGTCATCGCGGCAAGGCCACGGCCAACTACCTGCTGACGTCACGCGCCGGGATCGAGTTCATAGACGTCCATAACAGGCAGTGGATTCCGCATCACTGGGTTCGAGGCGCATGTCTGTACGGCGTCATGCCTGCCAACGGGCTCATTTACGCACCGCAGCATCCCTGCGCGTGCTACCTGGAGAGCAAGCTCTACGGCTTCAACGCGCTGGCGCCCACGTCGGCAGGTCCGCGCATTCCCAATCATACGGCAAACGATGCTCGTCTCGACGAGGGCCCGGCCTACGACAGGCGCATCGCCGCGAAGGCGACCGAAGACGAGTGGCCCACTTATCGCCATGACACCGCGCGCAGCGGCGCCGCGAGCACTGTGCTTCCGACGACACTGAAGCGTGGGTGGCGCGCCGACGTTGGGGCAAGGCTGACGAGTCCTGTAATCGCCGAGGGTAAGGTCTTTGTGGCCTCGGTGGACGAGCACACCGTCCACGCGCTCGACGCCGCTTCGGGCAAGCGGCTCTGGCACTACACAGCGGGCGGCCGCGTCGATTCACCGCCAACTATCTATCAGGGGCGGGTGCTATTCGGGTCAGCTGATGGGTGGGTGTACTGTCTTGCCGCCTCAGACGGTGCTCTTGCCTGGCGTTTCCGCGCAGCGCCAATGGAACAGCGTCTGATGGCGTTCGAGCAGATAGAATCCGTCTGGCCTGTACACGGCAGTGTACTCATCCAGGATGGCGTCCTGTATTGCGTCACCGGCAGGTCGATGTTCCTGGACGGCGGCCTGACCCTATGGCGGCTTGACCCGAAAACGGGTCGCGCATTGTCGGAGACCGTCCTCGACGACCGCGAACAGGCAACAGGCAAAGCCCTCCAGGCGTATGTGAGCTGGCTGAACATGCCTCCGGCCCTGCCGGACATCTTGTCGAGCGACGGCCGGCTGGTATATATGCGGTCGCAGCCCTTCAACTTAGACGGGACGCGTCCGCCGTTGAAGAAGATGCCGCGGGCGCCCGACGCAGACCGCGGCGCCCCGCCGGCCACGCAGCGCCGCGAACATGCGCACCTTTTCAGCCCCACCGGCTTTCTCGACGACAGCGGGTGGCACCGCACCTACTGGATGTATGGCAACACATTCGTCAGCGGCTGGTGCGGATATTACCTCGCCGGCAAGGCCGCTCCAGCAGGACGGATTCTTGTGTTCGATGATTCGAGGGTGTACGGATTCGGTCGCAAGCCGCAGTACTACCGGTGGACCACCCCAATCGAGCATCACCTGTTTGCCGCGGACAAGGCACCGCCGGCTTCGAGCGGGGCGAGCCCCGAAGAGTCTCTGATTCGCGTCGAGAAGTCCAAGAGCCTCAACCCCGCCGGCAAACCGTTGACCGTCGAAGCATGGGTCAAAGCCGAACATCCCAGCGGCGCGGTCCTCGCACGGGGCGGCGGTATCCATGGTTACGCTCTTTACCTGCAGAGTGGACGACCACAATTTGCCGTTCGCATCAATAGTAAGCTCTGTTCAGTCTCCGCCAGGGAGGGGATCATCGGTCGGTGGGTACATCTTGCAGGTACCCTGACAGACGGGAAGGAACTCCGGCTCTACGTGGACGGCAGACTCGCCGCGTCGGCAAAAGCGCCTGGACTCATTGCAGAGGACCCGCAGGAGGCGATGGAGATCGGTACCGATGAGGACTCAAAAGTGGGCGACTACAAGGACCCGTTCGCCTTCATGGGCCTCATTGACGAGGTCAGGATTTACCACCGGGCGCTGAGCGGGGCCGAGATTAAAAAACGCGCCTCAGCTCGCAAGCAAGGAACTTTGGATAAAACAGGTCTTGTCCTCTGGTACTCGTTCGATAAAGGTGATGCCGGCGACGCATCCGGCCACAAGAACAAGGGTAAGGTCGAGGGCGCTGTGCCGATGAAGGGCAAAGTTGGACGGGCCATGAAATTTACCGGCCAGGCCGGGCCTGTATCGCAGTTCCTGGTCAGACACTACTGGACGAAGGACGTGCCATTGTTTGTCCGTGCGATGGTCCTTGCGAACGAGATGCTTTTTGTCGCCGGCCCGCCCGACGTTATCGACGAGCAACAGATCCTCAGACAGATAAACGATCCGAAGGTCAAGCAGAGCCTCGCCGACCAGGATGCCGCTCTGGATGGCAAGAAGGGCGCCCTTCTCCTGGTCGTCTCGGCTGTCGATGGAAGGAAATTGGCACAATATGACATGGACAGCCCACCGGTCTTCGACGGTATGGCCGGGGCCGGTGGACGGTTGTATGTGGCTACTGTAAACGGTGAGCTCTTATGTTTATGCGAGGATAACTAAGGGGTAAGAATATTCCGCACCAGTTATGAACAATTTGTACCCCCATATCTTGCTTCACAAGAAGAAATGGGGGTTGAGAAAGGATACTTCTATGAGTTTGAAATCAATTACGAAAGCAGTTTTGATAAGCCTTCTTTTTACTCTCTGTGGTTGCAGCGGCAGCCTTTCAGATGCCCGCACCTGTGCTGCCCGCACAGAAAACGCGGGTACAGGTGGGCCTTATCAAGCCACTGGCATTAAGATTGGCGAGGTAACAGACAATGCAGCGATAGTCTGGACGCGTCTTACGCGCAATCCGGAACGGGTCGGAATGGAAGCATTTATGCCTCAGATTCTTTATCGCGACCCCAAGACCGGCAAACTAACCGGGAGACGCGGGGGAAGGCCTAATCTACCACCTGTCGTCAACTTCCCTGAGGATTCAACAATCCACACCATCGAAGGGGCCGTACCGGGGGCGCCGGGGACAGTCAGGGTTCTGTACAAGACAAAGGGAGCTTCGGATTGGAAATCAACTAATTGGAAGACCGTCGATCCGCGCCGCGATTACACGGGTCAATTCAAATTGACCGATCTGAAGCCTAATGCCGAGTACCAGGTACGTGTGGAGGCCGGCACCGGTGCAGGAGGAAAGAAAGGACAGGTCGTAGCTGGCAGGTTTCGAACAGCACCACGTACTGACCAACCCGAACGTGTTGTCTTTATGGTTTCAACGGGTCAAGCTTATCCCGATCAAGATGTTCCCGGCGGCGGTTTCAAGATATATCCGGCCATGCTCAAGCTCGATCCCAGCTTCTTTGTCCATACCGGCGACATAGTCTATTACGACAAGTTGGCCAAAACAATTGAGCTGGCCCGCTGGCATTGGCAAAGAATGTACAGCTTGGGTACCAACGTTGAATTTCACCGCCAGGTGGCCAGCTATTTCATCAAGGATGACCACGACACCTGGATGAACGATTGCTGGCCCGATAGGGAAACTAAATTTATGGGTGATTTCACGTTCGAGCAAGGCAAGGCGGTATTTCTGGAGCAGGTGCCAATGGGTGAGCGAACCTGGCGAACCTATCGCTGGGGCAAGGACCTGCAAATCTGGCTGGTCGAAGGTCGTGATTTTCGCAGTCCCAATACAATGCCTGACGGACCTGATAAAACAATCTGGGGCGAAAAACAGAAAGAATGGTTCAAACGCACCGTCCAGGAATCGGATGCCACATTTCGCATTCTGATAAGTCCAACGCCTCTTGTAGGGCCTGACCGAACTAATAAGCACGACAACCATTCGAATATAGATTTTGCACACGAAGGCAATGAGCTAAGGCAGTTTATCTCGAAACAGAAGAACATGTACGTCATCTGTGGAGACCGTCACTGGCAATATGTATCGGTGCATGCCGAAACAGGCGTGCGGGAATACTCGTGTGGGCCAGCCAGCAACGAACATGCCGGCGGCTGGAGCAATGATATGAGATTTCCCGAGCACCGGTACTTAAATGTGATTGGCGGATTCCTCGCCGGCACAGTCGACCGCCCAGAGGGCAAGCCCACGTTGACCTTCCGGCATTACAGCGTTGATGGTGACATTCTAAATGAAGACCGTCGAGTGGCCCAATAGACACAGTTATACCAATTACAGTCAAAAATTGCCGAAAGAATTGAACGTTATATTAATTGAAAGGACCGGGACTTCCGCTTGCGCAGGAACTACCAAGTCAAGTATTCGGCAATCAACAAATAAAACTGGTATCACTCGTGCCTTAAAGCCACGATAGGTTCTACCTTAGCGGCGTGTATGGCAGGATATAATCCAAAGAGAATACCAATGGTCATGCTGATCAGAAGTGGCACCAGAATTCCTTGTAAGGTTATAACTGTCGCCATCCCGGAGAAATACGTTATCAAAAACGGGATAAGAGCTCCCACACCCAGCCCAATGATGCCGCCGGTAGTAGAAAGTACCGTAGTCTCGATAAGGAACTGATAGATAATCTGCCTTCGTTTAGCACCGATAGCACGCCTGATTCCTATCTCACGCGTACGCTCTGTTACCGAAGCCAGCATAATATTCATTATTCCGATTCCGCCGACCAGCAAGCTAATGCCGGCTATAGACCCCAGTACAATATTGAACGTTCGCTTAGTAGCTTCGGCTTGTTTCAGTAGTGCCAGAGGAACGCTGACAACATAATCCTCTTTCTTGTGAAAGCGCCCCAGCATCTCCTCAATTCCTGCTGCTATGGCCTCCACATGCTCGCCATTGTCAGCTTGAACAATTATTTGATGCAGTTCGACAAGTTCCATCGTCCGCGTACCCGCTGTTTCTTTGCTGAACACGTCACCAAAGTACTTGCGTGCTACCGTCATAGGAACATAGACGTCTATCTCTTCGTCAGGTATCTGAATATTCCCGGCCTGGCCGCTTTCACTTTTTACAATACCTACGACCTCAAAATGATCGCCACCAATGCGGACAGTCTGGCCGATAGTATGCTCGGTTGCCAGCAGCTTGCGTGCGCCAAACTCCGTTAGAACGGCCACTGGTGATTGCTTTTCCTCATCCAGTGGAATGAGCACACGACCGGCGAGGACATCCCGGGGGACAAGCTTGAACCATTCCGGCGTTGTCCCGACCACGCGAAGTTCCATCACTCTCTCGCCGAGACGTGAATCCTTTCGCACGAGTTTCACCGGCGCGGTCTGCTTGACATTTCCGAAACTCTCAGCAACTCTCATATGATCATCGTAAGTCAGTCCATAGACGCTCATATGTGAATGCTGGGTACTCGTTGCCTCTTCTTCGGCGGACTTGACCGATGAAATAATTATGTTGTTGCTGCCAAGCTTTCGAATCTGTTCAAGAGCTTCCTTGCTGGCCCCTTCGCCTACCGACAGCATGGCCACGACACTCCCAACGCCAAAAACGACTCCCAACATGGTTAGAAATGAGCGCATTTTGTGAAGCAGCAGATTCTCAATGCCCAACAGTATATTTCTCAGGATTTTAGTTTGCCTCATCAGAATTCTCTTCAATTCTGTCGATCACACCATCTATCATGTGCAACATGCTCCGGGCATGTTTGGCGATATGAGGTTCATGGGTCACTATAATTATCGTCTTGCCCCGGCGGTTCAGCTTCTCAAGGAGTTCCAGGATTTGCTCTCCTGTGGCCGAATCCAGATTACCTGTAGGCTCATCTGCGAAAATTATCTGAGGGTCGTTGGCCAATGCCCGAGCGACAGCGACCCTCTGCATTTCGCCACCAGAGAGCTCTGTGGGTCGATGACGTACTCTATCTCCAAGTCCTACTTCGTGCGCGAGTTCCTCCGCACGCTGAGCGCTTCGTGCTGCATCCCACCCCAGATAGTAAAGCGGCAGCTCTATGTTTCTTTGGACGGTCAACTGAGGTATCAAGTTGAAGCTCTGGAACACGAATCCAAGATGCTTGAGCCGAAATTCACTCAAGGAATCATCGTCAAGGCTGCTCACATCCTGGCCTTCAAGGTAATACCGGCCTGAGGTTAACCGATCCAAACATCCAAGGATGTTCATCATGGTGCTTTTTCCTGAACCGCTGGGCCCCATGATGGCCCAGAAGCTGCCCTTTTTGAATGACAAAGTTACACCAGCTAACGCCCTTACTTCCTGTGTTCCCATTTGGTAAATCTTGTGGGCGTCTTCGAGCCTGACAATTTCATTATTGTGTTCTCCAGCAGACTCTTCAGCCATTTACCGGTTCCTCTCTGAATCTTGACCGTCGTCAGACAAGTCTTGCTGTCTGGATCTTTCTCGGCCTTCTGGAGCCGTGCTTTGCAACTGCTGGCGCATCCTTCGCCGTTCTTCGGGCGACATATTCTGCAATCTCTGCCGCTCTTCAGGTGACATGTTCTGGAATCTCTGCCGCATCCTTTCCCTCTGTTCATCAGATAACTCTGGAAATCCCTCTCTGCTCCGCTGCCCTTGCCTGGCACCACGACCTTCCCTGCCGGGCCCCTCCGGACGACCTGCTCTTTGCAGTTGTTCATTTGTGAAACCACCGGTAGGGATATCGCGCATATCTAAATCTGCTCCATTGATTTCTTCAAGTCTCTGGCTTACCCTTTCTTCCACGGAATCAGAAGCAACCATGGAATCGGGAATCTCAGTGATGATGTCCTCCGATTCTGATTCAATAGTACCAGACTTTAGAGGAGGCGTCAGTAAGACAACTTCACCTTCTTGAAGTCCACTGATGATTCGAACCATTCTGTTGTTATCCAGACCAATTTCAACTTCGCGAGGCTCGATAGCTTTTTCCTTCACGATATGAACGGTGGGCTTGCCTCGAACTCGCATGACGGCCTGAATAGGTATGTATATAGCATCCTCGTACTGCTCTATTATTATCTCGGCCTTACAGCTCATCCCGGTGCGAAGTGCGCTGTCGTTGTCTTCCAGGTATATATCCGTGTCGTAGACTTTAAGATCCGGATTCATCCACATACTGCGTGCGTCCGGCAGGGGAGCGATACGGGCCACATGGCCCAAGAATTTCTTTCCCTGCAGCGCATCAACAGTGATTATGGCAGGAAGCCCCAGACGCACCTTCTCCAGACTCGACTCATGAACACTCACCTCCGCCATGGCTGAATCTGCTGTCGGCAGATATATGATTTCTTCACGTTCGTGAACTTCCGTGCCCTCTTCCAGAGGCTCCCGACGGCCTCGGAAGGGCCCGCCTCTTTGAGCACTGGTGGCATAAATCACCAGTCCATCCGCGGGGGCATACACTTTAGCTTTTGTGAGCTGATCCTCGAGCTTCTTGAGCTTATCCTCCTGACGCGCATATTCAAGCGTCTTGGCCTTTAAGCCCGCCTCGGCCTGTACGACATCGGCTCGGGCCTTACGCTGGGCCCGATATAGCGCCATCTCAGCCTGGTGGACGTCACTTTCCAGCTGCGCTATATTTCGCTGATATGTGAACTTCTGCAGCAATTCAAGATCGCTTCTTCTCAGTTTCAAATCCAGGTTGCTTCGGCTCTTCGTCAGTTTGTCACGCAGCAAGTCGGTTTCCGGGATGTACTTCTCCTCATAGAGTCTTTCCGACCATTCCAAGGTCTGCTGGGCATGCATAAGCTCTTCCTCCGCCATAATTATCCTGCCTTCCGCCGCATTTACGTCGTTTGGATATAGCCCATCAATGTACTGCTCCAAATCTTGCTTGGCAAATTCGAGAGTAAGCTTGGCTAACTCAAGATCACTCTCGACCTGATTCTTCACCACGGCGAGAGTTTCATTTGCGTCGATAAAAGCTGCGTAGGTATTCTGGACATCGATCTCCTGGTCTATCCTTTCATCCTCCGTTTGACTCGCGTCCAACTCAAACAGAAGGTCTCCCTTCTTGACACGGGTGCCTTCGGGAACCAGCCTTATGATCTGGGACCTGCCTTCACACTCGTTCTTGATGATGATTTGCTCTCGAGACTTGATCGTGCCCGACTCAAGTACGCTGATGGTCAAAGGACCACGTTTGGCAACGAAGGTAGCAAGGCTGCTCATCGGATCCTCACCACCACGTACCACTTTGAGCCACACTGCAATCAGGACGATTGAAGCAGCTACCACAATCGCGCCAATTGTTCTGGGAGATTTGAGCCCACGACGATTTTTTTTGGCATTATTTGTTGCACTATTTTTCGACATTATCGTTCACCTCCGGCGAGAATTCCCGCCACAATCCACTTTCATCAACTTGGAGTAATCCCATATCTTGCTGCACCTCTAATTCTGCTATCCTATAATTTATGACCGCTCGAGTCAAGGAATTTTGTGCCGAAAGCAGGTCATCCTGAGCATCCACCATATCCAGGATTGCCGCCCTTCCTGCCTCAAGAAACAGGTTGGTGCTCTTCACCCGCTTCTCCGCGACAACAACCGACTGGGCCTGAATTTTAAGAGTTTCACGGAACTCAAGCAAATCACGCAGCTCACCACGAACGGAAAGCTTGATCTGGTCTTCCAGCGTTTGCACATCTCTTACGGCTCGCTCCAGATTGATAAAGCTATTCCTGTAGGCATTACGTTCAGCGGTCCTTTCAAACGGTAAATCAAGAGTAAGCAACGCCGAATAAAAGCCTTCGTTAAAACGAAGTTCTGCATCGTCCCGCGTGGCTGAGCCAACGCTTCTGCTCGCACCGATATCGGCAGAGCCAAGAAGCGTAAGCTCGCCCCTCAACCTGTCGGCCTGGACCACCACCTGCCTCTGGGCATCGTAGACTTCCCCAAGGGCTGTGCGAAGGTCAAGTCGGTTGTCCAAGGCTAATCGTATAGCCGTCGATTCATCTATTTCGAGCGGGCCGGCGCCCTCGCCGCTCGGCGCTATTAGAATTACCGGAGCATCCGCCGGCGGCGTCTCCTGGGCCTCTTCGGAATCTTCTTGTCCTTCAATCTCTTCAACCAGTTTTGATGCTGGGACTTTTAGTTGTTCCAGGTCCTTTGGGTCCAGCTCAATCAAAGCATCCGTGGGAAGCCCGATTGTACTTTTGAACCCGTCGAGGCGGCTCTTGTATTGTTGCTCCGCGGATATCCAACGATTACGTGCCCCCAGCTCGCTCTGGACCGCCCGGTCAACATCGATTTCGGACAAGCGCCCTGCGTCGGCCAATCTGCGAGACCGGCGGGCCAATACTATTCTACTCTCGTAATTTTCCTCCTCATTTGTCACCTCATCCATTTGCCGCAAGACCGACAGATATCCCCTGGCCACATCGACCGCAAACGTACGCTTGAACCGCTCGAAATCGTAAATGGCATACACAACGTCCCGCTCCGCCTGGGTCAGCGGCTCTCTGACTATGTGCTTGCCCGAACCTCGCAGCAAAGGTATCGATATTGAGGCATCTGCGGCCAGACCGAGGGATGATGCGCCCCCCTGCGTAAGCAGACTCGCCAAGTCGACCGCCAGCGCGGTGCTCAACTCAACTCCGCTTTGGAGCGTTCGGCTTAAGCCGACGTCGGCACTATTGACCGTGCCGCTGACCGTCTCGTTACCGCTTGTGTCAGTACTGAGGAGACTGGCGACCTGACCTGTAAAGATATTGCGAAACTCATTACGCTCCAGGTCGAGGTCCAGTGCTGCTCGAAAAACATCTTCCTTGCGGGACTGATACACAGGACTGTTGCGTGCCCCCACCTGCAGAGCCTGCATCAACGACAATTTGATCGGCTTGTTGGCATCGACAGGAATGTTTGGCTCATCATCCGAGCTAACAACTCGAGGATAATCTTTTTCAGGCCAGTGTTCGACTGGTTCGAGCTGGTCTGTGCCCAGCGACGCTTGTCCGGCATGGGCAAGGTTCTGTCCTTCCAGGAGCCGACGACGCAGAATGTCGCTGGGCCTTTCAACATCAAGGGGCTCAGTTCTTCCAAGTGCTTCCTTCTGCTTTTCGGTGATGATGTCCGAGGCAACTCCGTCAGCCTCCATGCGATACTCGGACGGCGACCGACACCCAGCTTGAACAAAGACCAACAAGACTAACAACAACGTCATTAGGGGTGGCCAAAAACGCATTCTTTCGCGTTTGGGGGCCCATTTCTTTGTAGTTCCTTGCTGCATAAGCACCTCTGTATAGACCTGCGTCCTACATACATTGCAGAGGGACCCCGCAAGGCGCAGTCCCTGCCCAACATTTGCAAAACAAAACACTATTGGCTGTATTAATATTTAAGACGGACATCCTTCAGATTTTATTGCAAAAAAGTCCTGATTTGCGGCTAAGCTACTGTTACACAGTGCTTTAGACGACAAAAAACGCAGATCAAGGCATCTGTTATCATTGACTATTGACTATCGTTTATTTACTATTGAAAAGAAAAGGATTTCGCATTCGTAACAATCGTGAATAGTAAATCGTAAAATACAATGTCAGAG
>CAYGBH010000030.1:0-2121 GCA_964348055.1 uncultured Pirellulales bacterium | reverse complement strand
GGCGTGATTTCCTCCGACTTTCAGGGGGCGCAGCAGCAACATTCTTGGCGGGTTCCCTGAACTTGGTCTTCGCCGGCTCGTCTCTGCGAAACGCTTCGCCGAAGCGGGGCAAGAAGCCTAATATTGTCCTTATTGTTGCCGATGATTGGGCACATATGGACCTTGGTATCGCAGGTCATCCGCTGTTAAAGACGCCCAATCTGGACCGGTTAGCGGCCGAAGGCGTACGTTTTACAAGGTCTTTCACGCCGAACCCGATATGCACACCAAGCCGGGCGGCACTACTTACCGGCCAGGATTGTTGGACAAACGGGTGTTATTTTTTCGGTATGCCGATAAGGCCAGAATCGAAGCACTTCGCCCAGCTATTCTCTCAGGCAGGCTATAAGACCTTTTATACAGGTAAGTGGCACAACGGCGCCCTGCCTTCGCAGCGAGGCTTTACCGCAGGAAAGTACATCGGTGGCGGCGGGCCTGGGTCCGGTGGTCATTTCAAACCGATGGTTAGAGATTTCGGGGGCGGTAACCGGCGGCAGATTGAGCGGTTCGACTCCGAGCTATTCACTGACGCGGCGGTCCAATTTCTCCACTCACGCCAACCTGACGATAAACCTTTTCTGTTGTTCATCAGCTACATGACACCGCACGACCCGTGGACGCCGCCCGGTAAATATGCCACAATGTACAAGCCCCAGGCCATCGAACTACCGGCCAATTTCATGCCTCGCCCGATGAACGGCGCCGAGCCGTTCAAATACTACACGGATTGGCATGGAAACAACCTGCGCGATGAGAAACAAATGGTACCTTTTCCCAGGACGCCTGCAGGCGTGCGCAGCGTCCGGAGTCGTTACTACGGCACCATAACCCACGACGATGAGCAAATCGGGCGAATCCTCGACAAACTCGATGAGAAGCAACTGACCGAGGACACGCTGGTCATCTTTCTGGCAGACCATGGTATCTCTCTCGGGGCACATGGCATCTCGGGCAAGCAGACGATGTACGAAGAGGGTATCCGTCTGCCCTTGGTCATGCGTTACCCAAGGTTCAAACGCGGCAGTGCAGAAAACCATAATCTGGTGAGTCTTATTGACATCTTCCCGACCATCTGTGAGGCGGCCGGTATCACCATTCCCGACTCGATTGAGGGAAAGAGCTTACTGGGCCCATACCTGGGCAGAGAAACCTGGCATCGTGGGCGCATCTTCGCCTCTTTTGTTTCTCCAACACGGCATCGGCTGAATATCCGCTGTATCCGCACGGAACGCTACAAGCTCATCCACCACCTGACAACGGACGAAGTAGAATTGTACGACCTAAAAGAAGACCCCTATGAACTCAACAATCTCGCTCGACAAAAGCGGTTCAGCAAGCTTAAGAAACGACTCGCCGCTGAACTTCTCGCCTGGCGAACAAAGGCAGAGAAAAAGACAGGCCAGCCAAAGGCCGGTTTGATCCAGTCCAGGGCTTCGCATTGGCCGATGTATCGGGATGCCTTCAGGTTTTTCACGCCCTGTCACGCACGTAAGTCCTGACCGAAGCACAAAACGGTCCCATCCTCAAGAGTAACTACGACTCGACCTTTACGGTCGACGGCCAGGCCCCAGGAAACAGCAGGTGATGGCAATTCGTGAGACCAGAGTAGACTGCCATTCTTCAAATCCAAGGCCGCAATCTTTGACTTTTCTGCAACCACCACGGCATTGCCGCATACTGCGATAGCGATGCTCTGGTCGCACTGGTGACTCCACAACGGTTCCTTCTTGATGCCCAAATTCGCCCAGTCTACGAGAAACCTGTTTCGAGGATTCGCCATACTTTGGCTTAGGAGCTTCCTATCTATTCCATCGAAGCACAAAATCCGCCTGCTGTTCCGGTTGCTTACCCAGATGACGTCCCGGCCGGCACTCGATGTTAGAAAGACCCTGCTAAACACAGTAGAATCAAAGACCTCGTACTTCGGATGGGCATAGAAGGGTTTGCCGCAAGCTACAACCTGGTTTCCAAGTAGAGAAAGTTCCCAGCCGCGTGGGCTATGCGACAAGAGGACATTGTTTTGCGTGAGCGTTTGGACCACATCAGGGTCGTTTAGGCATTTACCGTCCTTTGTATCGTAAA
>CAYGBH010000029.1:16892-18632 GCA_964348055.1 uncultured Pirellulales bacterium | reverse complement strand
GGAGTTCAAACTATTCTACTTTTGCATGTACCATACCTCGGATGAGTTAAAAGAAATTGTCCACGCACAGTTTGCGACGAAACTCTTCGACAAAAAAGGCAAGGAAACTAAATTGGTGGACTACACTGTCAGCAGTGTTGCCGCTACCAACCAGTTGATAGTAAGGTGTCCAACCCAGGAAGATGCCGATGCAGTACTTGAATTGTTGGAAATGGTCGATGTGCCGCCCATTCAGGTTAAAATAGATTGCCTTATTTCCGAGGTTTATGCGGATAGAACATTGGACTGGGAAACCACCATAGAAATTCAAAATCTATTCGGTGAGGGTATTAGGGCGGGAAGTGCAGCCCAGCCTTTCGGGACGGGTGTTCTTGAACTGGTAGAGGAAGGAACTGTGCTACCCGCATTTCCCGGGGCTTCGCTCAGGGACATCGCCCGCACCAAAATGGGTCTTCAGATCGGATATTTGAGCGAGAGTGAGGACTTCCTGGCTATGGTCGACCTGCTGGAGTCAAAGGGTTATCTGAAAATTCTGATGCACCCCACACTTGAAGTGGTCAACGGAAAGTCAGCCAAGATTTTATCGCTGCAGAAGGTACCGCTGCAAACGATATACCTCACCAACCCGACTCAGGACTGGTTCGAGACTAAAACCGAATATGAAGACGTAGTCGACTCACTTGAAATCACTCCCCACGTCTTTGCGGATGGCTACATCGGCCTGGAAACAGATATCCTTCTCGGGTCGAAACTAACCCCAGAGGGCGTCAAGCAGTTGCCCATCATCACCAAGAAAGAAATCGAAAATAAGGAAAACCGCATCAGACAGGGCGAAAGTCTGGTAATAGGAGGGATAAGAAAGACCGAGGAGCGCGACGTCGTGCGTGGCGTCCCGTTCCTGAAAGATATACCCATAGCCGGCGTCCTGTTCTCCGGCAAGGATTTCGAAGAGCGAGTAGTAGAGACCATATTTGTATTGACTCCGACCATATCCACCGGCGGCATGCCGAACAAGGAAATGGTCGAAGAGATAAGAAGAAGACATGAGCCACCTGCGGTCGGAGCTCTGCACGAAGCTATTACAGATCCCTTTGGATTCAAAGCCCGTGAAAGACAGCAGCAGCTCAAAGCTGAGGAGGCTGAACAGGCACGCCTCGAGGCCGAGGTACAAGAAGCAAAGGCCCGACGTGCCCTCAGAGAAGTCGAAGAACGGGTCGAAAGAGCAGAGGCTGAAACCCGAAGGGCAGAGGCTGAACTAAATAGGGTAAGGACCGAAGCTGAGGCAAAGGTCAAAGCCGCTGAAAAGGCCAAAGAAGAAGCGGAGGCGAAAGCCGAGGCTGCTGAAAAGGCCGAAGAAGAAGCCAGAAAAACCAAAACTAAGGCCAAAAACCCTAAAGAAAACTCTGAAAAGCCAAAGGCCAAAGAAAGCGATGCTGAAGCTAAAACCGAAAAGCATTAAAGAAACAGACTAACCTACTCGTGGCTCGCTTCATGATTCACGAGGTACCAACAACGAATAGTGGAGGTATAGTCTATGGACAATCTCGATAGGAGTAATTTTGGCAGTCAAGACCTCAACGAGCCGATTCCCCTTGACAAAGACTTTGATAAGCCGATTCCTTTTGATGATGCCGGTGCGAGTGAATCGGGTGTTTCGCACTCGCCTTTGGATTTAGGCGGCAGCGGTGCGGTAAAGGTGCCGAAGGTTGAGGTGCCAAAACCGGTTGCCCCGAAGCCGGT
>CAYGBH010000029.1:6474-16792 GCA_964348055.1 uncultured Pirellulales bacterium | reverse complement strand
AAGCCGGTCGCCCCAAGGCCTGTCGCAAAGCCGGTCGCACAAAAGCCGGCCGAAAAAATAGCTTCCGCTGAACGAATCGCGGGCGTAAAGACCTTCTTTACAAAGCTGCACCCCGGCGCTATGAATTTTCTTGATGAGCAAATCACCAAGTGGCTAACAGAAAACCCGCATATTGTGATAAAGCGAACCAACATCGTGACAGGTCAAGTCCAGGCCAAGAAGACCGAGCCTAATATTATAATTACGGTCTGGTATTAAAAAACGGCCCCAAAACTGTCACTCCTTTGGCAAACTCAGGACATGCTCTGAGCGAAGGGGGATATTTGGCCAAAATAAGCCCGAGCATCAGGCCTCACCACACTCGGAATGAGATTTTGTGTTTTGAGATAGTCTCTAATAAGGTCCCCAGCCGACGATAAAGGCGAATACGTAAAAACGGCCATAAGTGGAAGAATAGGCTTTTTGGGGTTATAAAATGCGATTATTTTATGCTTTGCGTTTCTTGAGCAAGACCAAGCCACCTAAGCCAGCTAATATTATCGTTGTCGGTTCAGCAATGAAAAGCAGCTGAAGTTGTGCGACTTTTGATAAAAATATCTTTCTCTCTCAGCCGGGTATCTATATCAGTTAGCCGCAAACGTAGCATGCGCCCACAATATAGCTATATAAAAATTCTTAACATAAAATCTTGACATGTTGTACTATTTACATTAGTTTCTGTCCGTCCGTACGTCTGTGCGTAGCAGATGAGGCCGAGTTTGTAGATTGTTTGGAGGTTTTTTGTGGCTAAAAACCTGGCCCAGAAACTGATTAACGCAGGGGTGCATTTTGGCCACGGCGTGAGCCGATGGAATCCTAAAATGGCCCCGTTTATTTTCGCAAAACGCGGAAATATCCATATTATCGATGTCAAAAAAACCTTAAAAGGGTTGCTGATAGCTAAAAAGCTTCTTGTTGAGGTCGTCTCTTCTGGTAAGGACGTTGTTTTTGTAGGCACAAAGCGCCAGGCTCAAAAAGCTGTCGAGTCCGCCGCGGACAAGTGCGGGATGCACTATGTTTCCCAGCGATGGCTTGGCGGAATGCTTACTAATTTTAGAACGATACGGTCGCGATTACAGAGACTGCAGCAGTTGGAAGCTATGCAGGCCGATGGAACACTTGACAGCCAGAGCAAGAAGCAAGCTTCGAGGCTCAAACGCGAGATGCGAAAGATAACAGCTAATCTTCAAGGCATTCGCAATATGTCCCGTTTGCCCGGTGCTGTTGTGGTGGTTGATGTTAGAAAGGAATATATTGCTTTGCGGGAAGCCAAAAAGCTGGAGATCGCAACCATAGGAATTCTCGATACGGATTCGGACCCTGACACGGTGGATGTGGCGATTCCGGCCAATGATGATTCCATCAGAGCGATTGAATTGATACTTAATGAATTGGCCGATGCGGTGGCGATTGGCAAAACGATGGTTTCGGTCCGTCAGGAACCGCAACGCCCGAGGCGGGTTCGCTCGAGAAGGCCGGCACTCGCCCGTGCCAGCGAAAGCGAACCACAAACTGTGGGCACTGTCGAACAAAGCTCGCCGCAGACCGTGGACTCGGCCTCACAAGAAGGTCAAACCAGGCAGCAGGACACAAAGTAAAAAGGCAGAAGCCAATAGTAGATGGTCGTTAGTATTTAGCCGGCGGTCTCACCGCCGGTTAACGTAATGCGAATATCGAGTTCCAAGTAGCGAGATTTCCTTTAACGCAATACACAATACGAAAATAGGGATTGTAAAAATGGCGGAAATTTCAGCAGCGGCGGTAATGAAACTGCGCAAGATGACCGGACAGGGAATGATGGATTGCAAGAGTGCCCTTCAGCAAGCCAACGGCGATATAAGCGAGGCTATGAGCATACTTAGAAAGAAGGGCCTTACGACTTTGGCGAAGCGGGCTGAACGTGAAACGTCAGAAGGGACAATTATTGCCGTCGAGGGCGATAATTGGGCATCTTTGGCTGTTCTTCGCTGTGAAACTGATTTTGTGGCTAAGAGCGATGATTTCACCCGGATGGTAGAAGCCATCAGAAAAAGTGTCCCGCAATGTGATGCTGATGAAGGGGGAGACCGTCTTCTTGCGACCACTGTCGATGGAAAGAAGTTAAGCGATATGCTAACCGAGGTGGCTGGTAAGACTGGTGAGAAAATCCAGCTTGTTAAGAAAGAATACGTCAGATATCACCTCGATGGCACAGGGATTATTAAAACTTATCTTCACTTTAATGGTAAAGTCGGCTCGATGGTTGAGATTGAGACCAGTAGTGACAAAATGGCACAATCCGATGTACTAAAGCAAACGGCTAACGATATAGCGATGCACATTACCGCAATAAATCCTTTGGCGTTGGACAAAGACCAGATTGATTCTGAGACGATTGAGCGGGAGAAAGCCATTTTCGCCGAGCAGGTTAAGAATAAGCCCCCCAACATCATAGATAAAATCATCCAGGGCAAGATGAAAAAGTTTTTTGTTGAAAACTGTCTTCTTGAGCAGCGATTTGTCAAGGACGACAGCAAATCCGTCGCGCAGGTCCTCGCTGAGGCCGCCAAACAGGCCGGAGGCGAGGCAAAGATAAAAAGATTTGTCCGATTCGAGGTCGGCTAAGAAGCGTATCTCGTGAACTGCATATCGACCGCGATATGAAAATGACAGGTCCGCTTTTATCTGGTGGATACGAAGTGCAAGATGGGAAATAAATGGCAGAAAGCAAATACAAGCGCGTATTACTGAAACTTTCGGGCGAGAGTTTTTGCAGGCCCGGCGAATTTGGGGTTGATGGCTCTGCTCTTGAGCCGATCGCCGAGAGGATATCAGAGGTATGCAAACTCGGGCCGCAGGTCGCAGTCGTAGTTGGCGCAGGTAATTTTCTGCGGGGGGAAAGCTTCTCGCAGATAAGTGGTATACCCAGAAACACAGCGGATTATATGGGGATGTTGGCTACTATCATCAACGCCTGTGCGCTGCAGGAGACTCTTGAGAAGCTCGGCCAGCCGACCAGAGTCCTCAGTGCGATTGAAGTTGCGGCGATGTGTGAGCCGTTTATTCGCAGAAAGGCTCTTTGGCATCTGGAGCAGGGAAGAGTTGCGATATTGGCCGGGGGAACGGGCAACCCCTTCTTTACAACTGACACTTGTGCGGCCTTAAGAGCTTCTGAACTCGATGCCGACGTGCTCATAAAAGCAACAAAGGTCGAGGGCGTTTACAGCGATGACCCCAAAAAGAATCCAAAGGCAAAGCTTTTTGAAGAATTATCTTACAGCCAGGTTCTAAACAAAAACCTTAGAATAATGGACCATTCGGCAATAAATCTTTGCCGCGATAATAATATTCCCATTATTGTTTTGAATATTTTCAAAAAGGGCAACTTGGTAAGGGCTCTTTGTGGCCAGCGCGTTGGTACCAAGATAGCGATGCATGGGGCGTGAAGCGAGCATCGAATATCGAGCATCGTAATATGAAATGAGGTTGACGATGCCTTATAAAAAAATACTCTCTGAGAGTGAATCCAAAATGAAAAAGGCGGTCGGAGTCCTGCGTGATGAATTAAAAACCGTTCGCACCGGAAGAGCTTCTACAGGACTGGTTGAGAATATCAAAGCCGACTATTACGGAACCCCTACGCCGTTGAAACAGATGGCAACGCTGGCAGCGCCCCAGGTAGATATGGTTGTGATTAAGCCCTTTGACCCCGCTTCGACTAAAGAGATCGAAAAGGCAATCAAGAACAGCGACCTGAGCATTGCGCCGATTGTGAACGGCAAACTTATTCGGCTCAATATTCCGCCGCTTAGTGAGGAAAGAAGAAGGCAGCTTGTTCAGCAGGCTAAACAGACCGGCGAGCAGACGAAGGTCGGTATTCGCAACATACGAAGAGAAGCGAACAAGCAGCTTGAAAAGCAGCAGAAAGATAAACTTATCACCGAAGACGACCTCAAAAACGGCAAAAAACAAATCGACGATATTACCAAAGAATACACCGAAAAGGTTGACGCGGTAATCAAAGACAAATCAGACGAAATAATGCTCGATTAATCTTGACAAGCTCGGTAGACTACAGCATAAAAGCAAGACTGTGCATCGTGTTTCGTCATTCGTGATTTTATTCGTTCGTAAGTATTTAGTATGTCATGGGGACCCTATTTCGCAAAAAGATGGCGAAAGAGGAACCCTTTCTGCCGAAGCAGGAATCTGTTTAACAAAGACTATTACCCATCACGAAATACGATTCATGAGGAGCGAGTTACTAATTATAAACCAACTTTATTTTGGGAGCCAAAGTGATGAGAGATGAAAAAAAGTCAAAAACCAGGCCGCGAAAAAAGACTGTAACAAGGATGCTTAAGCTGGCATTGGCACTTATGATTGTTCTGATTGTGTTAGCGTTTTTCCTTGTGCCTGCATTTGTTTCATCCGAGAAAGGCCGCCAGATAATATTGGCCAAAATCAACAATTCAATCAACGGCCAAACAAATTTCGCCGACCTCTCGATGGGTTGGTTCAGGGGTATCAAGGTTGCAGATGTTGGTTTCAACGATAGTGCCGGCCAAATCACGGTCCAGGTCAGGCAAATTGCTGCGAAGCCCCACTACGCCTCCATTTTGACAGGCGATTTATCATTCGGCGAAACAATAGTCGACGAGCCGAAAGTAGAGATAAATCTTAGGGATCAACGGGCCAAAAAGGCTGAAAGCCTTCGGCCCGAGTCATCAGCCGGTAAAAGAGCACAACCGGTGGTACTGCCGATTAAAAAGATCGACCTTGTTCTCAATGATGGCAATTTGAAGGTCACCGATCCAAAAGCTAAAACTGTTGAGCTCTCACGGATAAACTCGAAAGTAAATTTACGACCACCGGGACAGCAAACAAATTTGGATCTGAATATGGCTGTGGTTGATGGGGGCAAGGCCTCGGAGGTTCAAGTGACTGGCCAGATTACCCCGAAGAAACAAACCGGCTGGACTCTCGAAGGAACCAGCGGCAATTTGACTGTTGAGGTCAACGATTTGGACCTTGAATCTTTAGGGCCAATCTTTACATTAGCCGGCGTTGAGGTTCAGGCCAGAGGTATTATCGAGGGTCGTGTAAATGGTGAAATTAAAGACGGCCGATTTGAAAATCTAAACGGTGATATTAAGGGGAAAAATCTGGATATAACGAGCGCCGAACTTAAAGGCGACAGATTGCGGACCAGCCGTTTGGATGTCGGTATAAAACTGAACCGCGAGAAGGAAACAATAAATATTGACAATCTACAGGTTGAGAGCGATTGGGCTTATGTCACGGCGAGTGGAGTTGTCCCTACCACGTTTAAGTCTTTCGGTGATTTCTTCCAGGCCGATTCAAATTACAACTTAAAGGGCAACTTCAATTGCGACTTAGCCGCTATCCTGTCGCAGATGCCCAAGACCCTGGGACTTAAAGAGGGGACGCAAGTAACATCGGGCCAGTTAAACGGCGATGTTGAGACCGCTACCAGGGCCGGCCGGAGGCAAATTCAAGCCCGGGGTACTCTCACCGGATTAGAGGGCACAGTTCAAGGAAAGAAAATTGCGCTGTCGGAGCCGGTAAGGGCGCAAGCGCAAATATCTTCGGATAAGGCCGGCATAAATTTTGACAAATTGGACGTATCGGCCCCCTTTGCCAAAATCAATTGCACCGGCACAAGTGAATTACTGAAATACAATGCCGACGTAGATTTGGCAAAGCTTCAATCCGAGCTGGGACAGTTCATAAATATTGGCCAATATCAGATGGCCGGCGAGCTTCTCGAAAAGGGTCAAATATCCATCAAGGAGAAAAAGGTTACTACTTCCGGCACATCGGTGGTCAGGAATCTTCGCTTAAGTTCAAAAGAGGCAGTAACTGCTTCTGAGCCGATGGCTAATATAGCTTATGCTTTTGATATAGATACAGAAAAAAATAGTATCAACATCGGCTCTGTAAAGGCCGATGCAAGTTTTGGCCAGTTCAACATAAAAGATGCTGTCTTGCCGTTGAATAAAAAATCGGTCGTGCCTTTGCGCCTGGCTGTATCCGCAAATAGCGTTGACCTCAAGAAGCTTCAACCGTTTGCGGTTCTGTTCGCATCCTTTCCGCAACAGATGCAATTGGCCGGGATCGCCGACTCACAAATTTCCGTCAGTTCTAAAGAGGATAGCTACCGAATCGTAACCGAGGCCACAAAAATTAAGAATTTCAAGCTCATCTCTCCGGGAAAGGAACCTTTTGAATCAAATGAGGTCTCATTTGTTTTTGAGGCTGAGGTTAATCCCGAACAAAAAACTATTAATGTCAAAAAACTGCAGTTGGAAAGTCCGCAAATAAGGATTGAAAAAGGCGAATTAAAACAATTCAATAAAGCCGGCAAGACCAAGTTAGAAGGTCTGATTGATTGCGAGTACGACTGGTCGGCGCTCAGTACTGTGGCGGGGCCGTTTCTTCCGGAGGGCCTGAGACTTCAGGGCGAAAGAAAAGACACTATCAATTTCACCAGTGAGTATCCGAGTGGCCGCACTGATAAGCTCTTGGCCAATCTTAACATAAAAAAGACCAGATTAGGTTTTGAAAAGGCCCAGTATATGGGATTACATTTCGGCCCTACTGACGTGGATATTCAAATCCAGAACGGTTTGCTGAAAATTGAACCGTTTGCGGCGGCCGTCAACGACGGCCAATTTAACTTTGCAGGTAGAATTGACTTGAGGCAAAAACCTATCGTCCTGCAAACCACCGGCCCTATGCAGATTGTTGATAAAATCAATATCAATGATGAGGTCGGTAGTAATCTCCTGGTATATCTAAATCCTATTTTCAAGGACCAGGCGACTACTACCGGCATTGCAAATTTCCACTCTGAAGAGCTTGTCATTCCGCTCGGCAGTAACACAGACGTTCAGCCGAAAATCATTGGGACGGTCGGAATTGAAAATATGAGATTGGAAACGTTAGGCTTGTTAGGAAATATTCTGTCCAGAGCACGCACCAAGCGCTATGTCAAAGCAGCTTTGCTGCCTACAAAGTTTGTTTTGGAAAACGAAAAGTTAAGTTATGATAACATGCAGATCAATCTGGACGTGTATCCGGTCAATTTCGGCGGCTCTATCGGCCCTAATCGGATACTTGATATGACCGTAACCACACCGTATATTGTAGCTGATTTCGAGCTTAGAACGGTAAAAATCGGTCAGCAGACACGTAATGAAAGGTTTCCACTTCGGCTTACAGGCACTATCGATAATCCGGAACTTGATTGGGGCAAGCTCGTCGAAGAGCTGCGAAAGCGCCTATTAAAGGACGCGGCACGAAAGGCCCTTGAGGGACTGTTTAAGTAAATGCTCCAAACTGGCTGATTGTCATTCCGAGCGAAAAAGCCTTTAGCCCTGAATTAGTCGAAGCCCTGAGCGAAGCGAAGGGCAAGCCGAAGCTGATGTGCAGCATCGCGAAGTCGAGGGGACCCCCAAACGCGAAATAATGCGTTTGGGGACCCCGAGGAATCTATTAAAATAGCCTGTTTGAAAAGTCGGGATTGGAAGGGAATAGAGATGCTAACGCTAAAGAAGCTTTTGTCCACACCTACCACACAGCTTGGTAAAGCCGGTCGCTTTGTGGTTTTCCAGATTAAACTGTGGTCGCACTGTGCCAGACTCTTGAAAAAGAACCGCTCCGGCCAGCAGGCCGCTGCTCTATCGTATCACACTATCTTCGGGATTGTGCCACTGGCTATCGTAATGCTTTTGATATTCCAGTCCTTCGATGCTTACAGCGGCATCGGCCAGAAGGTTAAAAGTTTAGTATATGAACAGCTTCACCTCTCGACTATTGAAATCACCCCCGACCCGGAAAAGCCGGAAGAAAAAACAATGATTACAGAGTACATCGACGATATAGTGAATAGTTTCTTCGCGGGATTAAACAAGGGCTCGCTGACGATAGTCAGTGGAATAATTGTTATTTGGGCCGCTCTGGCTCTGCTGTCAACAATCGAAAGGGCGTTCAATAATATCTGGCACGTTACCAGGGGTAGGAGTTTCCTGCACCGAATAATTAATTATTGGGCCCTGCTGACACTTGGACCTCTGCTGCTTGGCGTGGGTGTGTACGCCACCACACGATACGCTGCTCTGGGCCAGATACAACAGACCATTCTGACAAACATTACGCCGGTGGTGTTGTCCTATATTGTTGCGACTGTTGCGTTTTTCCTGCTTTATTTTGTTTTGCCGAACACAAAAGTTCAGGCAAAAGCTGCTATTTGGGGTGCCGCGGTAGCAGCTTTGGTCTGGAGTGTTGCAAAGTGGGGCTTTGGGGAATATGTTATGGAATTTATTCCCTACAGTAAGGTTTACGGGGTCCTGGGCCTTGTGCCGTTAGGTGTTTTGTGGATTTTTATTACATGGCTTATTATTTTGTTCGGCCTGCAGTTGACATTTACCACTCAGCACCTAACGAGCCTTGACGCCGCTGAGATTGCCGCCGCCAAAAAAACCGAGGAGTATTTCATAGCCAACGACCTTACCGCTATCAACATCGTAAGAGAAATTGCTGTTGCTTTCGAGAGGAACGACGCTCCGGTTGAGGCGGAAGTTATATGCAGCAAATTAGATATTCCCGCCGAATTCGCCGAGAAAATTCTCAACCATCTTGTTGACCGGGAACTTATAGCCAAGACTTCCGAGCCTAAGACAGGTTTCCTTCCTGCAAAAGACCCGGCCAATATCAAATTGTCCGATATTGCCGAAGCTGTAGCGGCTGTAGGCTTTGCCCAGTCACCAACCGGCCAGTCTCAGAGCCTTGAGGAAATAACTCAATCCCAGCGAAGCGCTTTGGCCCAGTACAGTCTAAAACAAATCATAAACAACGTTTAGCCGTCACCTCCCCGGCGACGGTCAAACACCTTTATTCATCTGCCTTGTAGAACCGCACAACCTGTTGTTTCACCGTGCCATCAGCCATAACGTCACAGATTACGTAGTGGTGCACATTGCCCAGAGGTCCATACCGGTCGTGCAAGCCGGCGCCGCCACCGCCGCTCAAGGTGTAATTAACGCCGCCGAAGGTCGCGGTCGAATACGCATGAATGTGGCCGAGATAGACCTCATCGACCCGGTGTTTGGTCATAAGATCCGTAAAGATCTTTGATTCTGCGTCGCCCCATGCATGATACGCCCATTTCTCAATCGTCGAGGGCGGCTTATGCGCGGCGACATACTTGCGATAACCTTTCGGGGTATCTGCCAAGGTTTCATCGAGCCACCTCAACGTTTTCTCATAAGGCTGCACATCTGTAACATTATCGATAAAAACGTACCGTGCCTTACCGTAGTCGAAGTAATAGTTCAATGCCTTCTCGCCAAACAGATACCGGTACTCGCGAGCCATGCTGTCGGAACTGTCATCGTGATTGCCAATCGCGACCAAGTAAGGGATGTCCGTCTTCATCAGCGGCGGGATGTAGTACTCATAATACTCCCTGGCATATCCTGTCGGCACGATGTCACCGGAGTTAATAACGAAGTCCGGCTTCGGCTCAAGACCATCAATATGCTTAACTATATTCGACCACAGCTCCCACTGCGAACGGCTGTCGCCCATCACCACGTAGCGGAAGCTGCCGTCGGCCCTGCCGGGCCACTTGCCAAGCCTTTTTATCTGATTCTCGAAGTTGAAGCGCTGTCGGTATTGGCCCAGGAGTTTCGTTAGCTCTGCGTTAAAGCTTTTTGCATCTGGCCTGATTGGAGGGTCGATCTCATCGAGCGCTCCATATCTGACCAGCCCCCCTGTCCGAATCTGCCCGTCTGGCCGAGCATAAAAGGCCATTTCTCCGAGCAGAATCACGTACCGCGGCCCCGCAATGGTATCAGCGGTCCAGGCCTTGCTCGGCTTGGCATCCGGCATGGCCTTGGCGAGGGTCTCCAGTGCAGCATTAGGTACAGCGCTGACGGAGATACTCTTCTTAGTGCCTCGCAGGACGAGTTCATCGGCTTGTTCTTCCACACCGGTGGCATTGTTTTCATATCCAAATCCCAGCAGCTCTCCTTTGGGTGTCACATAGAACTTATACTCCTCGTCACCCGTTTCGGCATCAATCTCATAGATACCGTCATCGATTTCCCACTCTTTGACCTTCGCGCCAGGTGCGAAGATTTTAAGCCACCGTAACATGGCGTCGGACGGCGGTGGTGCCTTCGCTGTGGGCACTTCATAAAACTCGTTGCCAGGCGGTCCGAATTCAACACGCCACGGCCCAATCCGCCCCGGCGTGCCGTTTCCGGAACAACCA
>CAYGBH010000029.1:0-6374 GCA_964348055.1 uncultured Pirellulales bacterium | reverse complement strand
GAATTCAACACGCCACGGCCCAATCCGCCCCGGCGTGCCGTTTCCGGAACAACCAAACCCTGCCAGCAACAAGCATGGAGCAACGCACAGCGCTAGTAACAATACGAGCAATTTTCCCTTGGACATTTTTGCATCCTCTGATAAAAGTGATTAGTTTTTTGTTCGTATCAATCTAATCAAGGTACTGCCGGCATTATAAATAAAAAACAGGCCGAAGACAAATAGTGCCGCTGAGCAAATCATCAGAACTATTCGCATCCCGCGCGGACCAAGCAGCACAGAGCCTTTGAAACTCACCCAGGACAGAATCTGAAGCCAAATCAGGTCCACAGACCAGTGTGCCAGGGCGAAAAGTCCAAAGGCCCAAATGCCCCATTTGGCGGCCTGAGTAGCTAAGGCCAGGCCGACCGTGGCCCACCATATCAGAAAATATGGATTACCTGCTGATAATACGATGCCGGCCAGAATCGGTTGATTCGTGAGCGCCCTGGGTTTATTATTAGTTTCTGCTTTCAGGCTTAATAAGCCTTGTGTCGCCATCAGTAGCAGAAAAATTCCTCCGGCTAATCCTATTGCAATCTGGACTTTTTGCAGCTCGAAGTATTTTCCCACACCGAAAATAATCACCACCATTAATGGGAATTCAATGATGCCGTGTCCGATGGCTATGAGTGTACCTGCCCAGCGGTTGCGTGCTCCCATTGCAATCGCTGTTGCTGTCACCGGTCCCGGCTGCATCGCGCCGGAACAGGAAATACCGAGTACTTGAAATAAGAAAAACAGCAAACTCACAGAGTCACCAAATCTCAATCCTGTAAAATACCGGAATGACTTTAGCTTATCGCTGATTGGATTAAAAGGCAATATTTTCGTCCATTTCTCTTTGGTCTGGACCTGAAAAGAGATGGAACTTTATGGAATTGGACGTGTGGAATGCCTTAGGTAAGGTGATGGCGGGAAGAAAACGCTAAATGTGTTTGACCGGAAAGGGAAGGGACCCAAGCCAAAAGCAGAACGCTACAATTCGGAGGACGCCTTCATATAAGTGCCGACTATAACCCCCCGAGGTCGTAAATTTAGAACAGCCTGCATGCAAGGCATGTTAATATCAGCGCAGAAAAAGCGATAATGCTAAGGCAAAAGTAATTATATTGTCTCATTATTCTCACCCCCTTTGTGACTTGTGATTTGAACGTATTATATCAATTCCCGCACTCAAAGTCAAGAACATTGTCAGCTTAACGCGTTGTCTGCGACGTTTTTCTTCAAAGACCGAAAATATCACCTATCGTTTGCAAAAGCATTAACATTTATGCTCGCTTCTACCAATATTCTTCGTTTTGTGTCCACCTTAATTGAAAACTTTTCACGCTATACTTAGAAGTATTTTCGGGCCCTTACCGTTGGTGCCCGCCTTAGCTGTGATGGTCAGGAGCCGGGGGAAAAAATACAAAAAGCAATTCTTGAACTGCGAGCTCAAAACCCTTCTATGGCTGTTTACAATTGATTATCGATTGTGACTATCGATTATTTATTCACGGAAAAGCACCACTTCGCGCTCAAACCACTTGGTGCAGAAGACGAGCAAAGCACCGGCGATAATAAAACTTGAACCGAGAATGGCGGCAAGCATCTGGTAGTTCATGGTGCCCTTTACAAGTTCCTTAATTGCAAGTGAAATATTGGTAATGGGCACCATGGCCCGAATCCAATCAAGCTCGACCCAGGGAAGTAAGCCGACGAAAGCGGGAATAATAACAAGGAAATTAAGCGGACCACAGTATGAGCTGGCCTCTTTGAAACTCTTGGCATAAATGGATACGCTCAACAACAGCGAGGCAAATATAGCTGCTGTGGGAATCAGCATTGCTCCAATCAAAACAAGGTCTATCACGCTAATTGACTCAATGACCTCACCCAAGGGCCCTGTAACCTCCTGTCCTTTTACCGACAACATAAGGCCAATACTTGTAAGGCTGAGCAAGGCCGCTGTTAGACCAGTGGTAAAAATCACAAAGAACTTGCCGAGCACCACCCGATTGCGTCGAATAGGAGCCAGCAGAAGGGTCTCCAGCGTACCGCGTTCTTTTTCACCGGCGCCGATGTCGATGGCTGGATACATGGCCCCCATGAAACAAAAGATGATAAACAGGTATGGAAGCATCCCACCCAGGCGTTCGCCGAGCACTTCCCGCATGTTGGCTGTACCGTGCTCCTCGATGGTGATAGGACTGAGTAAATTCTCCTGCTTTTCCGCAGTATCCAGACCAAGGGTGGCCAGACGATTCGACCGCCATCGTTCGCTGACTTCCCTGACCACTTTGCCGGCCCGGTCTCTAACTCTACTGGCCACGGATGCGTTGTTGTAGTATAGCTGCACGGCAACCTGCTCACCGCTGGCGAACTGCTCGCGAACTTCTTGAGGGATAACCAATCCGAATTTAATCTGGTTTTCTGAAATGGCCGATTCGATAGCCTCAGGTGCAGGAATATTCACTTTCTCAAATCCTTTTTCCTCGGTAAATGCATCGGCCAGCTCTGGTAAGAATTCGGCTCCGAAAATGGCAAAACTTAGCGTTTCCGTTCGGGCTTTCTTTTCGGCCCTGGATATGAATCCAATCATGACGTTCATTAGAACAGGCACGACCAGGGTGGGCAGCAACAGCATAAAAATGAGCGTTTTACGGTCGCGCAATACTTCCTTCATATCCTTAAGGTAGATGGTCAGAATACTAAGCCGCATGACTCACCTCCGCCGAATCAATCAAAGCCAGAAACGCCTCATCCAGATGCGTTTTTCCCGTACGGGACCGCATTTCCTCCACGCTTCCCTCGAAACAGAGATGGCCGTGATGAAGAACCACCACCCTGTCACAGAGTCTGTCCACTTCATGCATATGATGTGTGCAAAACAGAACGGTTTTCCCCCCTGCCCTGCAGGATTCAATGAATTGCAAAATAGCTTCGGCTGCGGCAACATCCAGCCCGGTAGTGGGCTCGTCGAATATAATAACGTCGGGGTCGTGAACCAGCGTGCGGGCGATGGAAACCTTTTGCTTCATACCCGAAGATAGCGAATCATTGCGTTTGTCGGCGAAACTCGTCATGTCCAAAAGGGTGAAAAGCTCATTCATGCGCTCCTTAAGTCTCCTGTGCTCCATTCCGTGAAGTTTTCCAAAATATTCTATCATCTCGCGGGCGGTCAGCCGGCCATAAAGCCCGGTATCATCGGAAAGAAAACCTATTCTTTTGCGGACCTCAAGGGGACTTTCGATGATATCTATACCGTCGAAATTAGCTGTTCCCGCCGTGGGTTTAAGTGCCGTCGAGAGCATTCTCAGCAGAGTCGTTTTGCCCGCCCCATTGGGACCGAGAAGACCTAAAATAGCCCCGGCTTCGGCGTGGAAACTAACATCTGTCACCGCATAAAACATCTTCCCTTCTTCTCGGGAGGCTTTTTTGTAACGGCCTCTGCCTTTTTGTTTGCGACGTCGAAAGCATTTACTTAAACCCTTAACCTCTACCATAATTTTGAACCTTTCTTCAGGGCCTATACTACCAGAAACAATTACAAACGCACTACTTCATCTGACAAATCTGTCAAATCACCAACTTTAACTCAGACCTTACTTTAGTGGGTTAATTAGCTACTCGCCAATGATTTTTACCAGGACCCTCTTTTTTCTTATGCCGTCGAATTCGCCGTAGAAGATCTGTTCCCAGGGCCCGAAATCAAGTCTGCCGCCGGTTACAGCTACGACCACTTCCCTGCCCATTACGCTGCGTTTCAGGTGGGCGTCGGCGTTGTCCTCAAAGCCGTTATGCCGGTACTGCGAGTGAGGCTTCTCGGGCGCCAATTTTTCCAGCCAGACCTCGAAGTCGTGATGAAGCCCGGATTCGTCATCATTGATGAATACACTGGCGGTAATATGCATAGCATTGCAGAGCACAAAACCTTCCTTGACACCGCTTTCTTCAAGGCACTGCTGAACCTGAGGCGTAATATTGATGAGTTCGCGCCTACGTGATGTATTAAACCAAAGCTCTTTTCTATAACTTTTCATAATATTTTACTTCCAACTGCGACAATACCATTCTTTCTGCCGGTTTTTCATCTCGAAGATGCTCTTTTGCGAGGCTCACCGCACGTTAAGCGGTTTACTTCCAGCTGGTGCTGGCCCTTTTCTGGAACAATTCGAGCCAGCCTAACGTCAACGCATCTCCAATTCGGTTAGACCTTCTGCACTCTTGGGGTGTTTTCCCCCAATAAAACCCTATATGACCGCAAGCGTATCTTTGCGAATCTTCGATGAATCGCTCAAGCTCATCGCACGAACATTTCAGGGGAAATGTCTCCTCGATAACTACAGGCTTTCCCACGCAAAATCCTGTCAAAGTTTCTATCGCCTCTGTGAGCTTGGACCTCTCAGGGTACAGATGCACGCTGATAAAGTCCAATTCGTCAACAACTTTCTCAGGCACAAAACCGGACGTGAGCCCCTTACGCTCCAGGCTCCACGGAACCAAACCCACAGTTATCAAATGACGGCCGTCATATTTGCGGATAGCTGCCGATAGTCTCCTGATCCATTGCACCGCTATAGCTGTGCGGGCCCGCCCCGCCTGCTCCAGCGAGATGAACTGAACAAAGTGTTTGCCCGCAAAAGCAGGTCCCAACCAGTCCGTACGCTTTCCGCGACCGCCTACAACCGGCTCATTCATCAGGTCATAGCAGAAGACCGCAGGACTACCTGCGCATCGCTGTGCAATAGCTTCCCAGAAGCGCGCTTGCACCTCCCAACGCTGTTGCTCAGCCAGTTTATCGTACCACTGGGGGACATCCTTCTTGTGGTAGCAACCGAGTCCGGTTATATCCAGATAAAGGTGCGACTCCTCAGCTAAGCCAACCAGGCGACCAAGCTGCTCAAGAGATGCTTTATTGGGTTCGTTCGGCCCATCCATAAACTTGCCGAGTTGAAGGTGGATACGAACCACATTGGCCCCAAGCTGTCTCATTTCGTGAAAATCCTGCTCGACGGTATCCCATTGCGAGTTCCAATAGTCTTCAAGCAGCCGACCTTCTCTATCATGGTCGTAGTTGAACCCCCACGGCGCAAACGTCTCACCTGACTTCTCAAGCACAAATGACCGTTTATCTTCGGAAACCCTCACCCATTCCAATGCTCTACATTGCGCCACAGTCGGAGCAATGACACTTACCACTGAGAACGCAAATAAAACCATATCTTCTATTAATTTTGCACAGGTCTTCATCAATTACTCAACAGCTTTTTTCCAAACACATTCCAAGCACACTATTTTCTAAATAGGCCTGCACCAAGGTTGCTTCCGAATGTGCCTTCAACAACGTGCAGGTAATTCCTTGCTCTTTTGTCTTTCACCAGAATCACTTTGCCTCTTTTTGAAGACGTTGTTTTTCTTCCAATCCAGAGAGAATTAGAGGCCGCTCCTTATCTCATCTAATCGTTCCTTGGCATGTGCATGTGCCTCCGTGGCAAAGAACTCTTTAAGCTTTTCACAGGCATACTCGTCGCAATGCGCACAATTCTCAACGCCTTTCTGGCTTGCACACTTTCTTATCTGACACTTCTTAGATCCTGAGAGTAGTCTTCCACCTTCTGTCTTACATCCATCACAATCAGTGACATCTTCAGGCTTACAGTCTTGGCCATAGAGTTTTTTAATTTGCTGCGCTATATCAACTCTCATTTTGTACTTTTTTTCTTCGTCCTTTTCTCTCGTTGCCAGATAAATTGGGCAGCTATGACAGGTCAAGCCGCAGTAGGCCATTATTTCATCCATTTTCAAACTCCTTTTTTATGTTAAATCTATCTCAAAAGGCAGGCTCAGGTGCAATCTTATAGTCTTATCAAGGGATGCAGCGAGCCAACGCTTTACCGGCGTATTCTCTCCTAAAGATGCAAGGAGACGGGAGTCTATGTTGTCTGCCGTGTTCTCGTCTTTCCAGAAAGCCCTGAGTGTATTCGAAATCGTCCTCAATCTGTCGCAAAGCGGGCTTAGCTTGAGATTTCGCGCACAGCATGTATATGGCTTGTCTGGGTGGAGGTCTCCACCGATGGCCTTGAGAATAATGACGAGACCGCCAACGAAGTCCCAATGACACGGCATCAGCATATCTATAGCCATAGCCAGTGATACCTTCGATTTCCGGCCATCTAAAGTATCATGTATGATTGTCTCTTTGGTTTGCTCCAGGAAGGTCAAGTTGTCTTTGTAATACTCTCCCGCCGGTTTCGCCCCCGGCTCACCATAATCTCCGAGGTCAAGGGCCAGCCAATGATAACGGCGGCTCGGCTCAAGCGCCTCGGTAATCTTATCGACGACTCGCTGGG